>JAVVFK010000115.1:0-7385 GCA_032251015.1 Elusimicrobiales bacterium | reverse complement strand
CGGTGCCAGAGTTCCTCGCTCATGCCCACGAACATCATGATGGCGTCCCAGTTCCAGGTGAACCACATATTAGTCGAAAGTTCGTCGAGAGCCTTGAGGTTCTCGGGAAGGTTGGGAATGACGTTAAAGGAGCGGATCTTCATTTGGCGCGTGCCTCCGTGGCTGTCCTAGCGGTGTCAACAGGGTCTAATTCTACAAAAATAGCCCCGGCGCCGCCATTGATTCAGATTAAGGTAGAGGAGGCTCGCTTCACGTCCAAAAAGAAAACCCCCTTTCGGGGGTTTCAAATCTTGGTGGACGTGACAGGGATCGAACCTGCGACCTCCTCGATGCCATCGAGGCGCTCTCCCAACTGAGCTACACGCCCGCAACAAGAATATTCTATAAAAAAAGCCCGGGAAAGACAAACCCCGGGGGCGCGCAGCGCACGGCTCGTACGTCAAATTGATAGAATATAGCCTGTTTATGGCCCAGCCCATCACCGTCATACACCTCGACGACGGCCGCACACTTCGCGGCGGCCAGCGCCAGACCCTCATGCTGGCCAAGGAACTCGGCCGCCTGGGCGCCGACAACCTCATCCTCTGCCGCAAAGAATCCCCCATGGAGACCGCCGCCGCGCGCGCCGGCCTGCGCACCGGCCGCCTGCCGTACCTCTTCGAGTTCGACCCCATCTCGGCCCTGCTGCTGCGCGCCAAGATCGGCGAAGAGACCGGCCGCGGCGCCAGGGTGGTACTGAACGCGCATACCGCCCACGCCGCGGGAGTCGCGTGGATGGCCGCCGCCCGCCTGCCCGTGCTGCGCGCGGCGCACCGCCGGCTGGACGCCGACCCCAGCGGCCCGCTCTCGGCGCGCGTCAAATACGGCTCGGCCGGCCTTGTCATAGCCATTTCCGGGGCGGTCAGGGACATACTCGTCTCGCACGGCGTGCCCGGGCACCGCATAACCGTGATCAACAGCGCCATAGACCCCGAGGACACGCCCTGGAAGGAAGAGGAATACGCGCAGTACCGCCTCAGCGCCAAGCGCGAGCTCGGCGTCAAGTTCGGCCTGCCCGCCGACACCGTCTGGCTCGGCTCGCTCATGTACCTGGCCCCTCCCAAGGACCCCGAGAACCTGGTGCGCTCCGCCGCCGAGGTCGTACGCAAACGCCCTGAAGTCCATTACATGCTCGCCGGCGAAGGCCCGCTCGAAGGCAAAGTGCGCCGCCTGGTCAAAAGCCTGGGCATAGAGGACAACTTCCATATGACGGGGTTCCACCCCCGCCCCTACGAGATGCTCTCCGCCCTGGACATCTTCGTCCTGCCCTCGAGCGGCGAAGGCCTGGGCGGCGCGCTGCTCGAGGCCATGAACGCCAGGGCGGCCATCGCCTCCACCAGCGCCGGCGGCGTAGTGGACGCCGTCACCGACGGCTACAACGGCCTGCTGGCGCCGCCGCGCGACCCCGTCGCCCTCGCCGCCGCGCAGCTGCGGCTGATAGAGGATGAAGGACTCAGGAAGAAGCTTATAGAAGGCGGGCTGGAGAAAAGCCGGGAACTTTCCTCGCCCCGGATGGCGGCACTGACGCTGGCGGCCTACGAGCGCGGGCTCGCGGCGATCCCGTCCCGCTGAGCCCTTCCCGCGCCCTCGTAGAGCCCCATCAGGAAAGTCATCAGCGACCAGACGCCGAAAGTGTAGAAGTGCGCCTCGAACACCCCCGAAATAAGCAGATTAACCAGCGCGGCCGACAGGCCCAGCGCCCAGGCCCGCGTCCGGGGCCCGTCCGCCGAGGCTGCGGCCTTTAAATACCTGCGCAGAAAATAAACGAACACCGTCAGCATCAGCACCAGCCCGATGAACCCCTCCTCGGCCAGAGCCGAGAGGTAGATATTATGGGCGTGCGAGGCGACGTCGGTATAGCCGGATTCCTTGTAGGGCTCCATGTATTTCGGGAGCTGGCGCACGCCCAGGCCGAACACGGGGTTTTCCGTGAACGCTTTCCAGGCCACGCTCCAGATGTTGTAACGGATCTGGTCGTGGCCGGCGGAGAAGGTCGCCGCCACCCGTTCCAGCGCCGGCCGGTACAGCATGAGGAACAGCCCCGCGCCAGCCATTCCGGCGAGAGTAAACCGTACGAAGGCCTTGCGCGACTTCCAGAAGGCCAGCAGCGCGCAGGCCAGCAGGTAGCTGATCATATAGCTGCGCGACCCCGTCATCAGCACGCCGGCCGAGATGACGGCGAAAAACGCGTACGCCCGCCGGGAATAGAAAAGCGCGGCCGACAGCGAGACCAGCCCCACCGTGGAAATGAAGCCCGCGAAACGCAGCGGGTGGCTGGACAGCCCCTGGAAACGGCCGTCCGGCGTGAACATCTCCCGGTAAAACACCGGGAAGCCCGCGTAGCGCTGCAGGAGACCGTAAATTATCAGGACGACGCTGGCCCAGAACAGGATCTTCAGCGCGCGCTCCACCACGCCCTTCTCCAGCTTAAGCCCGCCCACAGTGAACAGAGGAGACTTATCCCAGAGATTGCGGCCGAACTGCCCCCACAGGCCGTTGGCCGCCGAAGCGACCGACTGCCATACGAACATGGCCACGAAAAGCCAGAAGCCGCGCGGAACCAGGCCCCAGTCGCGGGTGACGGCCAGGCGCCACACGGCGAAAAGCAGCAGCGCCATCATGGCCACGGCCGCCCCCGAGACCGAGAAAGGGACGACCAGGGCGAAAAGATAGATGAAAGTCTCGGGGCGCAGCCAGCCGGGAGGGGTTTTGATCATTTCGATTCCGTTCCGGGATCGACCGTCCGCGAATAGATACCGTGAAGCTGGACCAGGTAGGACTGGGCGGAATTAAAAGCGATGA
The DNA here is from genome assembly GCA_032251015.1 of Elusimicrobiales bacterium. Lineage (GTDB taxonomy): Bacteria > Elusimicrobiota > Elusimicrobia > Elusimicrobiales > UBA9959 > UBA2231. The sequence goes on along the minus strand of JAVVFK010000115.1, from coordinate 4,544 downwards.
TGAAGCCCGGCAGGCCGTCGAGGAAACCCGCCTTCCAGATATAATTCTCGGCGAATTTGACCAGCGCGCGGAACGCTATCCACGCCGGGCTCTTTATCCTGCGTCCCGCGGCGTACTTCCGTTCGGCGAGCAGGCCCGCGTACCTGAAATTGACGTCGACCTGCTCTTTTACCGACGAGAAAGGCTCGTGGAAAAGGACCCCGCGCAGTTTGCGGACGGGGCTATCGGCCTTGAGGCTCTCGTGGATGGATTCGCCGGGGTCCCAATGCGCGGATCCTTTGCCGTAAAGGCGGGTCTGCCTGTCGGGGAACCAGCCCCCGTGCCTTATCGGCCGGCCGAGAAAATAGCTGAGCCGCGGCATCGAAAAGACGCCGGGGGCCACTGCCTCCACTACGCCACGTATCTCTTCCGCCAGTTCCGGGCTGAGCCACTCGTCGGCGTCGAGCGAAAGTATCCAGTCGCCCGAGGCCTTATCGGCGGCGAAAGCCTTCTGCGCGCCGTAACCCGGCCACTTATTGTGATGGACGACCGCCCCCAGTTCCTTCGCCTTCTCCACGGTAGTGTCGGTGCTGCCGGAATCGACCACGATTATCTCGGAAGCGAAGGGGACCGAGCGTATGCAGCGCCCGATATTCTCTTCCTCGTTCAGGGTTATTACCGCCAGCGTGAGCTTGCCCATGAGAGGCTAAATTTTACCATTTTACGCCGGGCCTTTCGGAAGCGCGGCCGGGCGCGGCTAGGCCTAAAGTCCCAGCCACGGATAGGCCCTATTTCCCTGCCCCATTCCCGGCGTCCTGCTATAATAAGAATATGATGAAAAAGACATCCTTGCTCATGACCGCTTTCATCCTGCCGCTGATGTCCTCCGCCTGCCTCGCCGCCGGCGGCGACAACCCCGTCATATTCCAGAAGCCCTACCCCATCTCGGCGAAGGTCTCCGACTCGGAAAAGATCGGGGCCGTCGTACTGGACACCGGCTTCTCCCAGCCGTCCCCGGCCGGCGTCGATGTCATACTCGTGCAGGGCGAAATGCCCCAGGAAGGGCTGGAGCTGCAGCTCATGGTCGAGGACAAATTCCTTTTCTTCGACACCTCGGACAAGTTCTCCCCCGCCAAAGTGAAGAGATATCCCAACGGAAGGTTCTGGGCCCGCTTCTCCCTGCCAGAGGCCACCCGCTCTCCCCTGCGCCTAAAGGCCATAAACCGGGGCGTAAAGACGGCCCACACGCTGATCATCTACGAAGTGGAGGCGATGTCCTCATCGCGCACCGGCGAAGGCTCCGACGTGACCGGCAGCGTCTCGCCCAGGGACCAGTCCATATACATGCCGATGCAACTCCCCTTCCGCCTGGTGCGCCGGGCCGAGTGGAACGCCGCCCCGCCCAAGGAATCGTATGAGGGGCATAACCCGGCCAGGATAACATTCCACCACACCGCCGGGCGCAAACCCGCCAGCGTCGCGGCGGCCTTCGCCGAAGTGCAGTTCATCCAGGATTATCACCAGAACGGCAAAGGCTGGAACGATATCGGCTACCATTTCCTCGTCGACCCTTTCGGCACCGTCTTCGAGGGCCGCCCCGTGGGCGTCATCGGCGCGCATGTGCTGCACAGGAACCCTGATAACATCGGGATTTCCGTACTCGGCAACTACCACCCGCCGGTGGACGACGACCCCGACTTCGCCTCCCTCGGCGCCATAACCGACGTCGGCCATTACCTGGCCGGCGCCTACCCCATCCCCCGCGCCGAGTTCTTCGGCCACCGCGACATCGGCGCCTCCGACTGTCCCGGCGACAACCTCTACGCCTACAAAGAATACCTGCGCGACGCCATCTTCCTTTCCCCCCTGCCCTCCGTATCCAAAGAACTGGCTGAAATAACCTCCCCCGCTTTGGAAGAACTCCAGAATTGGGGCCACAATACCTATTTCGACGGCCGTTGAGATTTGGGGACACAACACCTATTTCCACCGGGAAATAGGTATTGTGTCCCCAATTACTTCAGGATCTTGTTTTCGAAGGCTTTGATGATGTCGAAGAGCTGGTCGGGCGTGGCGGCCGCCAGCAGCCGCTTGCGCAGCGTCAGGTTGGATATCAGGTAGGAAAGCTGCGAGAGGATGTTGAGCTGCAGCGTCGGCTCGTTATAAGGCGTCAGGATCAGGAAGATCACCCGCACCGGCTGACTGTCCGGCGACGGGAAGAATATCCCCTGTTTGGACCGCCCCACCGCCAGCATCGGCTTGGTCAAAGACTCCAGACGCGCGTGCGGGAAAGCTATCTGGTGCCCCAGCGCCGTGGAGAAGTTCTTCTCCCTCTTGATGACCGCTTTGAGCGCCTCGTCCTTGTTGAACACCGGCTGCGCCTTATGGGCGGCGTCGAGCACCGCGCGTATAGCGTCGAACCTCTCCCCCTCCTGCAGGTCCATAATGCAGGCGTCGCGGTAGAGGATATTGCTTAAAAACAGCTTGGGAGCCTGCTCGAACTCGTCGCGTATCTCGCCGGTGAGCTCCTCTACGATGTCCTCCATCGTCAGCAGCCCCGTCAGCTCGCCCTTCGGGTTCTTCACCAGCGCTATGTGCATGCGCTTTTCCTGGAACTCGCGCAGCGCGCGCTCCACGTTCATCTCCCCCGGGATGTAATTAAGCTCCCGCCGGAACACCGTCAGGTCCGACGGTTCGTTGCCCAGGCTGCACTCCACGCCCGCCATCGCTATATCCTTAAAATGAACGAACCCGTTTATATCCTCCAGGGAGGTTTTGGCCAGCGGGTAGCGCGAGAACTTCTTTTCCTTGACCAGGACCAGGTTCTCCTTCCAGGGCCGCTCCGTCGCCAGGTAGCAGATGGCGCTGCGCGGCGTCATGACCTCTTTGACCAGCGTCTTGCCGAAGTCGAAGAGGTTCTCGAACATCATAAGGCGCCCCAGCGAGAGGCGGCCGTGCTCCTGCGACTGCCCCAGGATCATGCGGAGCTCCTCGTCGGAATGGAGCTCCTCGCTCTCCCGGGCCTTCACGCGCATGAGCTTGAGTATGTAATTGGCCGTCTCGTTGAGTATCCACATCGGCACGAACATCACCGTGTGGAAGAACTTGAAGGGATAGGCCACGGCCAGCGCGGCGCTCTCGGGCATCCTGATGGCCATGTTCTTGGGCACCAGCTCGCCCACCACCACGTGCAGGCCGGTGATTATGGTAAAGCCCACCGCCATCGAGATGGTGTGGGTCAGAGCCGACGAGACCGGGATATGGAGCCAGCCCAGCATCGGGGTGACGACGTGCGCGATAGCCGGCTCTCCTACCCAGCCCAGACCCAGGCTGGCGATGGTGATGCCCAGCTGCGCCGTGGAAAGATAGGCCTCCAGCTGCGAGACTATCTCCTTGGCGGTCTTGGCGGTTAGATTCCCCTTGGCGGCCAGTTCCTCCAGCCGGGTGAAGCGGACCTTGACGATGGCGAACTCGGCCAGCACGAAGAAAGCGTTGAGCAGGAGGAAGAAAAGTGCGGAAAAAAGCGCTGCGAATTCGTTCATCGGGTATTATATTCTAACATTCTTGCCTTACAAGGTCGAAATAGGTCTCCCGGCGGCGTATCACTTTCCACGTCCGCCCGGTGACCAGGACCTCGGCCGCCCGGGGCCGGGAATTGTAATTGGAGCTCATCGACATGCCGTAGGCTCCCGCCGACGTCACGGCCAGCAGGTCGCCCTGTTCCGGCCGCCGCATAAGTATATCCGCGCCGATGAAATCGCCGCTCTCGCAGACCGGCCCGACCACCGCGAACCTGCCCGCCGGCGACCGCCGCGGCCGCAAAGGCACGATGGGATGCCTCGAGCCGTAGAAAGCCGGGCGCACGAGGTCGTTCATGGCCGCGTCGGCCACCAGGAAATCCTTACGCCCGCTCTTCTTGGTGTAGAGCACCCGGGTCAGTAGCAGGCCCGCCGGCGCGGCTATGGACCGTCCCGGCTCTATGACCAGCCGCGTGCCGGGCAGGGCGGCCGCGGACGCCAGGGCGCGCGCCAGCGCCGCCGGAGGGGCCATCTCGGCTCCCTCGCGCGCCCCCCAGCCGCCGCCCATATCGACATAGGAAAGCTTTATTCCCGCCGCGGCAAGCCGCCGCACGAAGGCCGCCATGACCCGCGCCGCCCGCCGGTAAGGCCCCGCCGAATGTATCTGGGAACCCAGGTGGATATGCGCGCCCGAAGGGAAGAGGTAGGACGACGCCGCCGCCCGGCGGAAGAGTTCCTCGGCTTCGGCGAAAGAGACGCCGAACTTGGTGCCCGCCCTGCCGGTGCTTATGAACTTATGCGTGCGCGGGTCTATATCCGGGTTTATGCGCACCGAGACCATCGCCACCGCGCCCCTGCGGCGGGCTGCCGCCTCCAGCGCGTCCAGTTCCTGCGCCGACTCCACGTTCACCATCAGGACCTTCCGGGACAGCGCCAGCTCCAGCTCGGCCCGGGTCTTGCCAACGCCGGAAAAAACGATCTTCTTCGGGTCGAAACCCGCCCTCAGCGCCCGGGACAGCTCCCCCCCGGACACCACGTCGGCGCCTA
>JAVVFK010000114.1:0-7385 GCA_032251015.1 Elusimicrobiales bacterium | reverse complement strand
ATTTCGCCCAGAGGCGCTACAAGGACGCCCAGAACCAGTTCTCCTACGCCCTGCTCTACGCCCCGGAGAGCCCCGACTTCCTGCGGGCCCTGTCGGTGGCGTCCTATTACGCCCGCGACCTGGAGGCCGGCGGCTGGGCGGCCGAAAAGGCCGTCTCCGCCGCCCCGGAGACCACCTCCGCCTGGCGCACGGCCGCGCTGGTCAGGGCGGCGCGCGGCGACCTGAAAGGAGCGGAGGAGGCGTTCCTGCGCTACAAGGAACTTACGGGCCGGGACAAGAGCGCCCTGACGGAATGGTCCGCGGAAAGACTGCGCTCCCGGCTGGACGACTGGAGCGCGTTCCATTCCGCCAACCCGGCCGTGACCCCGGCGGGCATTTTCGGCAGGGGCGCGCAGCCCGAAAGCAAGCCGCTGGAACTGGGGGACGGCGGGGAAAATTACGACGACAGCGCCGAAGCGCCGTCCTCCGCCCCGGCGGCCGGCGGTGACGGCCCGGCGGCCGCCGCAAGCAATCCCAACGCGCCCAAGATGGCGCTGGTGGACGTGGTCATACTCCGCACCGAGGAGAGCCGCAGCCAGTCCAAAGGCATCAATATCCTCGCCGGCCTCAAGGCCACGCTGACCGGCACCCTTTTCCAGTACAAATGGGCCTCGGGCGGGACCATAATCGGCGGTTCCGGTCACGGGATGGCCGTTTCCCCCACCTTCGCCCTGGAGGGACTCGAGTACAACCTCAACATCTGGAACGACAGCGTGAACAAGGCCGAAGTGCTGGCCCGTCCCTCGCTGCTGGCGGTGGAGAACCAGGAATCCAAGTTCTACTCCGGCGCCGTACTTCACGTACAGCTCAACAGCGTCAACGCGGACGGCTCCATGGTGGACGTGCCCGTAGGGATAAATCTCTCGGTCACTCCCACCTTCCTCGACCCCGACACGGTGCGGATAAAGGTGCACGCCGACCGCAGCTTCATAGAGACGCGCAGCGAGAAACTGGGTTTCTCCGCTTTCTCCCAGAGTTCCAAGACCTCGGTGGACGCCACGGCGATACTGCGTTTCGGCGAGACGCTGATACTCAGCGGCCTCACGGAGAACGAGACCGCCGTCTCCAAGAGCGGCGTGCCGCTGCTGCAGAGCATACCGATAGTGCAGTGGTTCTTCTCCCACAAAGCCGAGGAGGAGACAAAGAAAACGGTGCTAATCCTCCTGTCTCCGCATAAGGCCCGCCGCGCCAGCGAACACATGACGCCGCGCGAGGCGAAGGAGATAAAGCGCGCTTCCCGGCTAGGCCGGCAGGCGGTGGAGCATCTCAAGACCCTGAAGAAGAAGGAAGGCCTTGCCGGGAAGGACAATCTCGACGCGGTCTTCGAGATCATGGACAACGACAGGTATTACCGCGAGTTCCGTACCGGCGACCTCCAGCTGGACGAATGGCACAATTCGGATACCTTCGTCGGCTCGATCAAGCGGGCCCTCGGCTTCCTCTGGTACTGATGAACCGCGCCGCCCTGCCGCTGCTGATCCTGATGATCGCCTCCCCCGCGGCGGCCGCGGACGCGGCCGGGCTGCAGGAGGCCTTCGCCGCCGTCGCGCAAGCCGCGGCCCCGGCGGTGGTCTCCGTGCGCTCCGGGGAAAGCGGCGAAAAATATCCTCCGCCTTTCGGCGAACCGGAGGATCTCTTCGGCGGTTTCGTCTCGCCCGGGGCAGCGAAACCCTCCGCCGGCGGCGCGGCCCCGGCCCGCCTTTTCCCGCGCGCGGGCACCGGCCTACTGATCTCCGCCGACGGCCATATCCTGACCAGCGGGCATATCACGGCCCCCGGCACGCCCGTCTTCGTGACCCTGCCGGGCGAGCCGGCTAAAGAACTGGAAGCCGAAGTGCTGGGGACGGATAAGACGGCCGACCTGGCCCTTCTGAAGATACAGGCCGCCGGACCGCTGCCCTTCCTGCGCCTCGGCGCCCGGGAGGAGCCGCGGGCCGGCGACTGGGCCATAGCCCTGGGCAACTCCCTCGGCATGGAAGGGTCCGTCACCGTCGGGGTCGTCTCCGCCCCGCGCAGGATACTCAAAGCGCCCGGCGGGGCTGACCGCGAGGCCGTGCAGACCGACGCGGCCATAAACCCCGGCAATTCCGGCGGACCTCTTTTAAATCTGAAAGGGGAAGTTATAGGATTGAACGCGGCCAGTTACGCTCCGGCCGGAGCGTATCCGGGCATAGGTTTCGCGGTCCCGGCCGCAACGGCGAAATCTTTCGTGAGCGGCCTGCTGAAGCGGGCGGAATAAAAACAGGGGGAGTATGTCCAGAACAATAAAGACCGATGTGGCGGTCATAGGCGCCGGCACGGCCGGGCTTTTCGCCCGTCACTACGCGGAGACGTCCGGCGCGAAAGCCGTGGCGTTCGACCCGGGCCCGCTGGGCACCACCTGCGCCCGCGTGGGCTGCATGCCGTCCAAGCTGCTGATCGCGGCGGCCGAGGCCGCCCATTCGGCGGCGCACGCGAAGATATTCGGCGTAAAGACCACAGTGAAAGTGGATGGGGCGAAAGTCATGTCCCGTGTCAGGAAATGGCGGGACACTTTCGTCGGCGGCATGATGGAGGAATACGGCGAGCTGATCCAAAAGAAACTGCTCGTAAAGACGAAAGCCCGGTTCACCGGCCCTCACACTCTGGAAGCGGGAGACAAGATCTACAGATTCAAGGCGGCGGTCGTAGCCACCGGCAGCGCCCCCGTCGTTCCGCCGCCCTATCGCGCCTGTCCGGGATTCCTGCTGACCCGCGAGGAGATATTCGAGCAGCGGCGCCTGCCGGGCAGCCTGCTGGTCGTGGGCGCGGGACTCATAGGCCTCGAACTGGGGCAGGCCCTGTCCCGCCTCGGCGTCCGGGTCACGGTGCTGGGACTGGACCGTCTGGTCGGGCCGCTCTCGGACGAGGGCCTGCGCGAGGAAGCGATAAAGTGCTTCTCGGGGGAATTCGATTTCCATCCGCATCACGAACTGCTGTCGGTAAAGCCGGCCGGCAAAAAGATCCGCGTCTCTTTCAGGGACTCGCGCGGCAAAAAGCGCGCGCATTCCTATGACAGGGTACTGATAGCCGCCGGCCAGCGCCCAGACTTCGACGGACTGGGCCTGGAGAACACCGGCGTCCCGCTGAACGCCAAGGGCGCGCCGGAAGCTGACCCGGAGACCATGAGGGCAGGAAGGTCCAATATCTTCCTCGCCGGCGACGCGGACCCGTACCGGCCCTCGCTGCACGAAGCCGGTTTCGAAGGCCGCCTGGCGGGAGCCAACGCCGCGCGCTTCCCCCGCGTCGAACGGAAAGAGCGGGGCTGCGCGCTGACGATAGCCTTCACCGATCCGCAGATGGCCGTCATAGGAACGGTCCCGCCGGAGCTGAAAAAGGGTTCGTTCTGCCGCGGCGAACTGGATTTCTCGCAACAGGGCCGGGCTCTCATGATGAACGCGGGACGCGGCAGGCTGAATCTCTACGGCGATAGGAAGAACGGCCGCCTGCTGGGCGCGGAAATGCTGGGCCCGCGCGCGGAACACCTGGCCCACCTTATCGCCTGGGCTATAGAGAAGAAGATGACCGTCGGGGAGATGCTGCGGATGCCTTTCTACCACCCGGTATTCGAAGAGGGGCTGAAGCGGGCGCTCGAGGATCTCAAAGCCGGGGTGAAAGGACGCCGCGCCGGCTGCGAAGAGGGCAGGCCCGGCGACAGGCAGAGCTGAAACTTTATATCAATGTTTTCTTCCGGCCGGAGAGGAACTTTATCGCCTCGTTGGCTATGGCAAGTCCAAAGATACCGGTAAGCGTCGGCAGGCTGCCCAACGCGGCTCGCTTGCGGCCGCGCTCGTAGAAGTCCGGCCCCGGTTCCATAAGGCGCGCGCCGGTACGCAGTTTTCCCAACGGCTCGGTTGAATAGGCGCAGGCGAAATCGCCCGGGGGACCGTAACGGCGCAGGAGACGGCGCACGCGGGCGGCCAGCGGGCAGCCCGAAGCTTTAGAGAAGGGTCCGACGCGGACGGCGTTTATGTCGGTGCGAAGCGCGGCACCCATCGAAGAGATCAGGGGCACTCCCGCCTTGAGAGCCTCCGAGATAAGGCCGACCTTGGGCCCCAGCGCGTCTATGGCGTCCACCACCAGGTCCGGCGGACCGGAGAGTATCTCAGCGAAGGTTTCCGGCGCGGCGAATATTTTCAGCGCCTCTACCCGGCAATGCGGGTTTATGTCCGCGACCCGCTCGGCGGCCAGGTCGGCCTTTCGTCGGCCTATGGTGGAACCCAACGCGTAAAGCTGACGGTTTATGTTGCTGGCGCGGACCTCGTCGAAATCGACCAGCCGCAGCCCCCCTACGCCCGAGCGGGCGAGACCCTCCACCACATAGCCGCCGACCGCGCCGAGCCCGACCACGGTCACACTGGACTTCTTCAGCCGCGCGAGACCATCTTCCCCCAGCATCAGTTTTATCCGGGCCAGCCGCTCGTCGCTCATAGGTCCGCCTTCAGGCTCCCGAGGAATTCCGCGCCGTTGCGCGCCGACAGTTCCGCCGCGCCGCCGGAGGGCAGTGACAGCGTCTTTTCCGCGGCGGCGTGCACGCGGGCCAGCAGTTCCGCGGGAGTCCCGGTGCCCTGCGAAGCTTCGCTCTCGAAGAGGAGGCGGTCGCGAGGGACTTCGGACAGCGCCGCGCGCGACTTCACGCGTTTTTCATCCATAATGCCGGGACCGAAAGAGAAATACCCTCCCAGCGCGGCCAGTTCGCGGGTCATATCCGCCGAACCGGAGTAGGAGTGCACCAGGAAACGCACTGGCCGCGATCCCCGCAGTATCTCCAGCAGCGGCCCCCAGGCCCGCACGCAATGTACGGCGAGCGGCCTGTCCAGCAGGACGGCCAGCTCCACCTGCCTCTTGAACGTTTCGGCCTGCTCCGCCAACGGAGGGGGCTTGAGCGCGTCGAGCCCGCATTCGCCCACGCCCGAACGGGTGTCGCGCAGCAGCTGGCCCAGAGGCGCCAGCCAGTCCTGCCCGGCCTCCGCCGCGAACCAGGGATGGAGTCCGAAGAAAGGGATCACGCCCGGGACCGTTTCCGAAAGTTTCCGCACCGCCTCCCAGTCGTCCGGCCCCGTAGAGCAGCAGACGGCGGGGCTCAGTCCCGCCGCCGCGGCCGCGGGGTCCGGGAATTCCTGGAAGTGATCATGGGCGTCGAACAGGGAAGGCACCGCGAAAGTTTACACGATAATGGGCGGCCGCGGCAATCGCAAAAGGTATAATTATTTTCCACCGATGGCAAAAGAAATCGACTTACGCCTGTGTTCACTCTGCGCGGCTCTCTGCCTGCTGCTGAGCTATACTTTCTCCGCCGAATGGGAGTCTAAACTCGTCATTTATCCCGAAGGCGGGCAACTGGCCAGCGCCCAGTCGGCCGGGGCGGGCGGCGGTTCGGCCTCTCAGAAGATCTACGCCGAGGGCGGAACTTACCACGCCCGGTACGGCTTCACCAATTTCTCCAACCATCGCATCGATGTGACCTACAGCATGCGCCGTTCCGACTTCAGCCGTTATATAGCAGGCTACGGCTACCGGCAGGCCGACCTGGACGGGTTGCGTAAATGGCGGGAGGACAACCGGCGGCTGGAATGGGCCCGGGCCGTCGGAAAAGGCGGGGAGGCCGGGGGCAAAAAAGCCCTTGAGGCCGTGGAGTGGGAATACCGCCTGAAACGCGATAAGTTCTTTAAGTCGCGCGGCTTCACGCTGGGGAAAGACAATGTCGTGATGGCCGATATGCCCGGTATAGTGAAGCGCAATGTCCCGACGCTGCGGCCGCTGGCGCTGGCCCTGCAGGAGGTGGCCGACGGCAGGGGCTTCGGCCAGGACGAACTGATCGGCTCGGTATTGTCCCTGGTTCAGACCGCCCTGACCTACAGGGTCCCGCCGATGAAGGACGCCGGCCTGCACACCGGCGGCATACTCCCCCCCGCCAAGGCCATGCTGAGCGGCTGGGGAGACTGCGATACCAAGACCGGAGTGGCCGGCGCGATACTGGGCAGCTGGAGCGGCATGCGCCTGGTGGGGGTCTCGGTACCGGGGCATTACCTGATGGCCATAAGACGGCTGCCGGGCAAAGGCGACGTTTTCGTCCGGCACGAGGGCCTGGAATACGTCCTGATAGAGCCGGCCGGGCCGGCCTGGCTGGAGCCGGGCAGGGTGGGGCGGGCGACCATGGCCCTGCTGGAAGGCATGGACGGGTATAGGATAGAACCGTTTTTCTAGAAGCCGTCCAAAAAACCTCCTTGTTACGCGAAAACGCGGATTTTGAGCCGGCTACGAGGCGCGGCGAACGAGCATACCGGCGGTCTGTGAGCGAGGAGCAACAAAGCAGGCGGCCAAAAGCCGCGTTTACAGGCGCGGGGAGGTTTTTGGATGGCTTCTAAGTATACGGAGGAAAAATGAACGCGAGGATATGGACGAGTTTCGTGGAGTTCGGACTGGCCGTACTGATGTCGGGTTTCATCATAGCGCTGATCTACAAAGTTTTCATCAAGGCCAACCCGGACTTCGACATGGAAGCCGAGATCAAGAAAGGGAATATCGCGGTAGGCACGCTGATGGGGGCCATAGTCTTCGCCGCCGCGATGATACTGCAGCGCGGCATGGGCGCCGTGATAAGCATGTCCCGGATGTACTTCTCCTCCCCGGGCGAATACGCCATAAGATTCTGGAAGCTCCTTCTGATATCCATGGGACACCTGGTTTTCTCCATGCTGCTGGCGGTAATAACCATATCGGTGGCCCTGCGGCTTTTCGGCAGGCTTGCGCCGGGACTGAAAGCCGGCAAACGCCTCAAGGAAGGGAATCTCGCCATAGGGATACTCCTGGCCAGCGTGGTGCTGGTCGCCGCCATGTACGTGGGCGAAGGCGTCAGCGCCGTCACCAAGGCCATGGTCCCGCAGCCCTCCATAGGCAGAATAGAGATACTCCGCTAGGCCTGCAATAAAAGACCGTCCCTCCGCGTTATACCGGTGTAGGCAAATCGGTACCACGGAGGTTTTATGAAAAGGACACTTATACTGGTTTTCGCCGCAGGGCTGGCGGGGTCGCTGATGGCCGTACCCGCCGACGCGGCCCGCGGCAAGCGGGGAGAGGGGAAAGGCGTCTGCGCGGAGGACGTGCAGAATTTCTGCAAGGACGTGAAGCCCGGGGAGGGCCGCATAGCCGCCTGTCTCAAGGAACACGCGAAGGAACTCTCCAAAGCCTGCTCCGAACGCAAGTCGGCCGTGAAGGAACGCGGAGCGCGGCGCGGCGGAGGCAAGGGCGAAATGGCGGGCGCTTTCAAAGGCCGCCAGGCCGGCTGGCGCAAGGGCTATAAGGCGGGCTTCAAGGACGGCTTCCGC
>JAVVFK010000113.1:0-7421 GCA_032251015.1 Elusimicrobiales bacterium | reverse complement strand
ATAGCCGGTCAGGCTGGCCATACCCTCGGCCAGGGTCCTGAAGACCTTCAGGTCGTTCTGGTCGGGGATATCCTCGTACTTGCCGCCCCACGGGTACAGGATCAGCTCGGCGTAGGTGTGATAGCTGATCATCGTCTTGAGGTTGGGGCGGGCCTTTACGAAATCGCGCACGGCGCGGGTCTCGGGCTCGGAAAAGGCGGAGGGCCCGCAGTAGGTGTCGGCCCAGGGCGAGTTGGAGGCGCCGGCCTGGCACCACCAGGAATCGTAGTTGCGGTTGAGGTCGACGCCCTGCGAACCGGAGTTGACCGACATGTTCTTGCGCCACCACTTGTACTTGCCGGTGCTGATGTCGTACTCGGCGCCGTCGGGATTGATCATCGGCTGTATATAGATGTCGAGCGTGTCGATGAACTTCTTCACTTCGGCGTCGCTGCGGTGCTCCAGCAGCCAGACCGCGAAAAGGAGCGGGACTTCCACGCTGAGATGCTCGCGCGCGTGATGGGCGCCCTGGAAGACGGCGCCGGGTTTGGAGGAGGGCCGGGTCCCCTTGGCCGAGGAATTTATCCGCAGCGTCCAGATCTCGCGGCCCTCTACGGTCTTGCCGATGGAGAACAGTGAGGCGACGTCGGAGTTGGCGGTCTCGAGCGCCTTGAGCCGGTCGTACATCTCCCGGTAATTGTGATAGGCGGCGTCCTGCGACGGAAAGTCCTTGAAAGCGGAGACGGCGAACTGCGAGAGCGGCATCCTGGACAGCACGGCGACGCTCTTGGTCTCGAAGGCCGGCAGCGAATCGCGGTGAACTATGCCCGAGACCGAGGACGGACCGACTTCCTCTATCGAGAGACCCATCTCCAGCAGGCGGGTTCGCTCCTCTTTGGTGGAGGCGGAGACCGTTATCCAGAAGCGGGGATCGTTCTCGAGAGCTTTCTCTATGGCCGGCACGGCCTCGTCAACTACGGGGACGGGCGGGGCTTCGTACATGGAGGAAATGGACTTCAGCAGCTGGTCGAAAGAAAGAGAGGACCTTTCGGGAGCTTCGGAAGCGAAAACGTTCACCGAGAGTGAGGCCAAGAAAGTTAGGGACAGCAGCAGCCTGATCATTCGTTTCTCCTGGTACGGCCTGGTTGACTATACTCAATCTATATAGATTGTATCCTACATGACTTTCGTCAACAAGGTCAATAGTCCCAGCCCCCCTTAGGCCTAAAGACCTATGATTTTAGTCAAACAAGGGAGGCGAGGCCGTTGCCGGTCAGCCAGAGTCCGGAGAGGATGAGCGCCATCTTTCCGATAACCTTTACGCGCTCGGTCAGGAAAGGGACGGGCAGAAGGGCGGGCAGGAGAAAAAGCGCCGTCGCGGCGAAGAAGCCGCCGAAATAGATCATGCCCGAAAAAAAATCGGGCAGCGAGGACAGCCGCATGAGACCGGCCAGGACCGGCGGGCAGAAATTGAGGCCGCTGAGGAAACCGAGCGAAAAGGGCAGGGACTTGCCGGCGGCCGGCAGGGCCGCCGGGCAGGCGCGCTTGTCCTTGCCTTGCGGGGATGAAAGGTTCAGGAAAGGCGCGGATAGCAGGATGAGGCCGGCGGCGAGCATGGCGGCTCCCCCCGCCCAGTCCGGCAGCGCCGGGGCCGCCAGCCGGCCCAGCAGCATCGCGGCGGCGGCGAAACCGAGGTAGGCGGCCAGGCGGCCTCCGAGGAATATGGAGAATATCAGCAGGCCCCGGGGCAGCGACTTCTCTCCAGCCCCCATGATGTAGGGGGCCAGCACCGGCAGGCAGGAGACCGCGCAGTAAGCGCCGGTGGACAGGCCGAGCGTCCAGCCTTCCGCCAGCGCCAGCGCCGGTGTCAGAGCGTCACCGCCCGGTTGCAGGCCTTGCACCAGCCCGCGCGCCGGGAGAGGGCATTCTTGCGGTTAAGCGCAACGCAGGCCTTGCAGCCGGGGCATTTCACCTCGATGTTCGACAGGTCCAGCTGGGAATAATCCTTCTCGAATATCTCCTTGCTGGTGTAACGCGGCTCGAGCCACTTTCCGTCCTTCATAGTTCCCGCCTCCCTCCGTCAGAAGATCCCGCGCGCGACCCTGACCAGGTCGGACAGCGCCGCCGGCGCCCACAGGGACGCGAAGACCGCGCTGAAGGTCAGGACCGAGAAAATAAAAAGCGATCCCGGCGCCAGCAGCCGCACCCAGCCGGAGCGGGGATCGCCCGCTTTGACGCCGAAAATGTAATAACCGATACCGCCCCCGGGGCAGGCGGAGAAGCAGGAGGCGCACATATTGCAGTAGTCGAGCACCTCCATCTTCCCCTCCGGGTTTTTCTTTATGGCGAACATGGGGCAGGCGTTCTCGCAGAGGCCGCAGGAGGAACAGGCCGCCTCGTCGAACTTCACGCGGAAAGGATTGATCCGTCCCCAGAAGGACTGCCAGGCGCCGAACGGGCAGAGGAAAGAACAGAACGAGCGGCGGGCGGTGAGCAGCGGCAGCAGCACCACGAAACCCAGCGCAAGCCACATCAGCCCCAACTGGAAGCTCCTCCTGGCGTCCTCGTTGAGAAATTCCCCGCCCATCTTGAAAGGGCAGAGCCAGTAGCAGAACATCGGCGTCATATAGGCCAGCGAGATCAGCAGGAAAAAGATAAGCAGGGCCATCGGGAAGTCGCGCAGCCGCAGCGCCCAGGCCTGAACGGCGGCGGGCAGCTTCTTTACCGGCGAGAGCCGCGAAAAGAACTCGTCGAGCCCGCCGTAGAAGCAGGTCCAGGCGCACCACGCCCGCCCGACTATTATGGTCGCGAAAAGCCAGACGAAGACCAACGAGAGCGGTCCCCATACTTTCCAATCCCCGCTCATCAGCGCCAGGTACTGCTGGTAAAGGTAGTTCAGGAAAGACGGAGCCAGTGCGATATGACAGTAGGGCGTATCCTTAAAGCACTGCGCCTCGAATATTTTGGAGAAAAGGCCGAACTTGAAGTGGACGAGAAAAGCGAAAGCCGAAACTATGAAGAAAAGGCGGCGCCAGGGCGCTATGTCGCTGGTGTAGGAAATGGCGAAGGCGACGCCGGCCGAGAAGAGCGACCAGGCCCAGACATAGGCAGGGTGGAGCTGACCGGAAGACAGTTTAAGACCAAGGGGGAGGATAACGGCCAGCGCCGCGGCGGAGTAAGCCAGCGCGGGGAAGAGGTCCTCTCTTTTGCCTTTCACGGGGGATATTATAGTATAGATGACGCTATGAGTTCGGCCGTTTTCGCCCTCGGTTTCCACGCGCTTTTCGCGCAGGCCCTCGCCCTGCGCGAGATCGGCCTGCTTTTCAGCGCGGGCGAACTTTCAGTCTCGGCCGGCCTCTCCGCCTGGCTGCTCTGGACCGCGGCCGGCATCGCGCTGGCCCGGCGGCCTTCTTTCCCCCTCTGGACGGCCCTCTTCGCGGCGGCCTCGCCGGCGGCGCTGGCCCTGTGCCGGGCGGCCGCGCTGCCTATGACCGTCGGAACTCCCCCGGGACTTTTCGGCACCGTCCTGCTCGGGGCTCTCCTGACCCTTCCTTTCGGACTGCTTAACGGGGCGGCCATAGCGGCGGGCCTTCACCTGCTGACGCCTCAGCGGTTCTATCTGCTGGAAAGCTGCGGAGCGGCCGCCGGCGGGCTGGCGGCGGCGCTGCTTTTCGCCGGTCTCCCGGGCGCCGACTATGTCGCGGCCTGCTCGGTCACGGCCGCCGCCGCCATTTTCCTCTCCCTGCGCGCGGACGGTTACGCCCGCCGCGGTACCGCGGCCGCCCTGCTCTTCGTCCCGCTGGCGCTGTTCTCCATCTGGTCGGCCCGGCGGGTCTACCCCGCTCTTTACGGCCGCGGCGAGGTGAAGGAAGTGTTCCAGTCGCGCGGGACAAGACTTGTCTTCGTCGAAAGGGAAGGGGCTCTCACGGTCCACTCCGACGGCTTCGCGCTGGGAGAAGCCCCCGCCGGCGAGGCCGGGGAGATCCCGGTCCATATACCACTGCTGTCTCACCCTTCGCCGAAGTCCGTTCTGTTGATGGGCCCGGCCGCGCCGCTTTACGCGGTCGAGGCGGCCAGGCACTCCCCGGCGGAACTTTACGCCGGCTCCGACGACACCGCCGCCGCCGCGCGCCTGCTGGAACGCTCCGGCGGAAAGGCGTCGCTGTGCCGCGCGGAAGACTGCCTCTCGCGCGAGGCGGCGTACGACGCGGTGATAGTGCCGGCCGGCGACCCGGCCAATTCCTCGCTCAACCGTTACTACACCGCCGAATTCATGGCCAGCGTGAAGAAAGCGCTCCGGCCCGGCGGCATAGCGGCGTTCGCCTTCTCCTCCGCCGAGAACTATCTCTCGCCGGCGGAGGCCTACGCCGCCGCCTGCCTGCGGAATACGGCCCGGTCGGTGTTCCCGCACGTGGAGGTAATACCCGGAGACAGGGCGCTGCTGATGGCTTCGACCGGGGAGATAGAATTGCATCCCGGACCGCTGGGCGAGCGGCTCAGGTCCCGCGGGATAAAGACCCGCACCGTGAAAGAGGAGACCCTGCCTTTCATACTGCATCCTTACCGGAGAGCCTGGTATTCCTCGCGTCTCGACGCGGCGGGCGATACGCAGGTGAACCGCGCGCTGCGCCCGCTCGCCTATTTCCTGAGCTGGAAGGTCTGGCTTTCGATGTACGCCGGACCGGACCAGTTCCTGGGGCTGGCGGCCCTGCTTATCGCGCTGGCCTGGGGTTCGCGGCGCCTGGCGGCGGGATTTAAAGGTTCCGCGTCCAAAGGACTTATGGCCGGCGCTTTCCTGGCCGGTGCCTGGGGCATGGCTTTCGAGATCTCCCTGATGCTGTCCTGGGAGGCCAAACTGGGCACTATGGCTTCCTCGCTGGGGCTGATCTTCACCCTTTTCCTGGGCGGCATGGCCGCCGGCGCGGCCGCTTTCCGGAGGCGCGGAGGAGTGGCGCTGTCGGCGGGACTGATGGCGGCGGTGTCGGCTGCGGCGGCAGTCTGGCTGCCGGAAGCTTTCGCCTCGCAGGGACAGTCCTCGTTCGCCGCCGCGTGCTCCCTGCTGCTGGCGGCCGGGGGTTTAGCCGCGGGTTCCTATTTCCCCGCCGCCGCCAGGCGCGGGCCGGCGGGAGCCGGCGGCGTCTATTCCGCCGACCTGTACGGCGGGGCCGCCGGGGGTCTCATCGTCTCGGCGGCGGCCGTACCGCTGCTGGGAATAGAGAACGCGCTCCGGGCCTGCGCGGCCCTCGGCGCGTTCTCCTGCGTGCCGCCGCTGGCGGCGGCTATGCTTCAGCGCAGCTCTTCGAAAGACTCCGAAGTGAAAAGATAGAATTCGGTCGCCTTATCCTTCCAGCAGTCCCGCGGAAGGCCGGCCTTCTGTTCGCACAACTCGCCCAGGAACAGTTCCTTCGACGGCAGCTGACCCCAGACCTGCGGCAGGAACAGGCCGCTTCTCCCCTCCCCCGCTATGACCACGCCGTGCACGCCCGGCTTCACCTCGTCATGGCCGCCGGCGCGCTCCAGGGGCGAGAGCAGCGATATCTCGAACCTGACGAACGGCAGCTCCCCGGCGGCGAGCGGCTCGAAGCGGCGGTCCTCGAAGGCGGCCGCTAGCGAGTTGCGCACCACCGCGTCGCGCAGCGTGTAGGACGGAGACACGTTGCCTATGCAGCCGCGCAGGACGCCCGATTTATTCAGTGTCACGAACAGGGCGGCGGGCAGGTTGAAGAAAGGATCGTCGGCCAGGACGGGCAGGGAGGGCTGCTTCTCGTCGAAGGCCCGCTCCACCGACCAACGCGCCAGACGCAGCAGCTCTTTGCGCTGCGCCGGCGAAGGCGAGGAACTGAACGAGGCCGGGCCGGCCCCCGAGAGGAATACTCCCGAGCCATAGCCCACCACGCGGCCCTCGGGTGCGCCGTCGGGATATTCCAGGTGTGAGTCGGAACGGGCGAGCAGCTCGAAGCGCGCCGCGCCCATCTCCCGCAGGGCGTGCAGACCCGCCTCCACGGCGGTCTCGCCGCAGGCCGGGGTCTCCAGGCCGTCCGGCTTCTTGGCGGCCAGCACCGAATGGGTCAGCCGGAAATAGCCGGGGTCCATCTTTTCCAGGGCTTTGAGCAGCGCCAGGTCGGAACGGCGGGCGACGGCGCTCGACGGGTAATGGGACAGGTCGGTGGAGATAAGGAGCAGGACTTTCCGCCCTTTGAGCAGCCGGCCGAGCGCGCGGCCCGCGGCCTCCAGTTCTTTCTCGTTGGCGCGGCCGAAGAGGACAGGGAGTATTTTGAACGGCTTTTTCAGTTTTCTTTGAAGGAAAGGAAGTTCCACCTCCAGGGTGTGGTCTTTGGCGTGCCCGCGCGGGTAGTCGCGGAAGAAAGGATTTTTCTTTATCAGCGCGGCGGCCAGTTTCACGTCCACTTCGACCCTCCCGAGAGGCGTGGCGTAATGACCGGAGGCCAAGACGGCGGCGCCGGTAAATCCTTCGGCGTGGGCGGAACCCAGAAGGACGACGGTATCGTAACCGTCTTTCAGCGAGGCGAAGGCGTGGGCCGCCACGCCGCCGGAAAAGACGTAGCCGGCGTGCGGGACAAGTATGCCGTCGATCTTACCTTTCCCCTTGTAAGGTTTGGCCGCGGAGAGGGCCTTGTCTACGGCGGCGGAGAGTTCCGCCGGGTCGGCCGGGTAGAAGGAGCCGGCGAACTGCGGCTCCCTCGCCCCCGCCGCTCCGGCAAGCAGCACGATGGACCCGATCGTTAAAATCTTTCTCATCATAGTCCTCCCCCTATACTAACCGTCGTCGTCCCCGCGGCAGCGAGCGAGCGCTGTGCGGGCGGCGGCATACACCTCATTCCCATACGCCCGGAATACTGGTGCCGTCATATGGACAGCGGCCCCCGTTTGGCGTCAGCAGGTCCTGAAGGACCGCGTAGCCGCGCCGGACCACCAGCGGCCGTCCGCACTTCGGACAATAGGTCGTCTCCCCCTCATGGCCGGGCAGGTTGCCGGCGTAAACGTAATCCAGTCCCGCTTTCATCGCCGTCCGCCTGGCTTCGCTTATGGTCCGCTCGGGCGTCGGTTCCAGGTTGCGCAGGCGGTAATTAGGCGTGAATTTCGAAAAAAAAAGCGGAGTGTCTCCCCCCAGGTCCTTCCTGACCCAGCCCGCCAGGGCCGCGATGTCCTCAGGCGCGTCGTTGAGCGAAGGCACCACCAGGTTCACTATCTCGAAGAGCTTCCCTTTCTCTTTGAGCGTTAGCAGCGTGTTCTTCACCGGCTCCAGCCCCCCCCCGGAATAGGAGCGGTAGAAATCTTCGGAAAAACCTTTCAGGTCGATCTTCACTACGTCGAAGTAAGGCAGCAGTTCAAGCAGCGGCTCCCGGTTTATGTAGCCGGCGCTGACCATCACGTTCTTCAGGCCTTTTTTTTTAGCCAGTTCGGCCGTATCGCGCATGTAC
>JAVVFK010000112.1:0-7437 GCA_032251015.1 Elusimicrobiales bacterium | reverse complement strand
GCCGCTGTCCCCAGCAATCCCCCCGCGGCGGCCGGCCCTTTGGAAAAGTTGAGGCAGCAGCGGAGGAACAGCGGGATGATCCCCGTGGACTGAACGGGGCGCAGGGAATTGACCCGCGACTTGCGGAGCGGGTATATCCCGGCCAGCGGAAGCCTCGACGGCCGGCCCGCGGAACGCATCTCTCCCCAAAAAGGCGAACCGTAAACATAAAAACGCCCGCGCTCCATCCGCAACGGCACTATCTCGTCGCTGATAACCTCGGCGCCGGCGTCCGCCGCCAGACGGGCCAGCGTGGACTTGCCCGCCCCGCTGCGGCCGATAAAGACATAAGCCCGGCCGCCGACGGCCAGGCCGCAGGCGTGGACCAGCGCCCCGCCGCTTTCATTGAGCAGGGCGGAAGAGAGCGTTCTCAGAAAGGAATCGAAACTCTGCGCGCGGGGGGAGACGACGGCCTCCCCTTTCCCGGAAGCGCGGTCGAAACTGAAATCGAAATCCCCGCGGCGTCCTCTTACAACGGGGCCCGACAGGACCGCGGGGCTGAAAGGCGGCCGGGCTGGCCCGCCGGTCCCTACCGCGAAAGTACGGCCGGCGGCCGGGACCCGGAAAGCGTAATACCTCCGTGCCATGGCGGCGGCGAACGGGGGAGAGGCGAAAGAGAAACCGAATTTCAGGCCGGCTACGGCCAACCCCAGGCGGGCGGGCACGGGGTCAGAACTCCGTCGGCGCCACTTCGTGCCAGCTGACGCGGGCAATATTATTATTGAGGAAGCGGACATTGATGTTTTCGTCGTAAAAAATATCCCCGCCGCCGGTGATGCCGCCGGTCCCGGCGGCGTGAACGGCGCCGAAGATGCGGTCGCTGCCCTTATCGAAATCGCCGGCCACGTAGATGTAGCCCTGGAAGGAGAGGGGCTCGCGTCCCTGCGTGGCGTTGCTGCCCAGCCCTATATGGCCGGAGTCGTTGTATATCCCGTCGCAGTTGTCATCCCGGCCTTCGTAGAAATGGTAGCAGGGCGAAACCACCTTATAGCCCGCGTCCCCCGGATATTCGTCGACCGCCGCAGTATCGCCGTGCGGACCGTCGCATGTCGCGGGATGGGAGCCGTCGGGCTCGTATGTCCATGTCGTCATAGCTCCCGGGTCGGCGGCGCCGGAATGCGTGGGGACGTTGCACAGATACTCCCGCCAGGCCTCGGCCGGCGGGGTCACCGACACCTTCCCGGCATTGCTGCTGTTGCCGGAAAAAGTCAGGTCGCCAAGCACTATGAGCACCCCGCAAAAATATTTGCTGCCGCCGAAGGCGGCGTTGCCGGTAATAAAGCGCACCTTGCGCTCCGCCCCCACGTCACAGACCGTGTCCACCAGGTTGTTCTCGCTGTAGTTCCCGTTCACGTACAGGTTCAGCCCGGTCGCCGTCTCCTGCTCCTGCGCGAGCGAGGCGTAATAGGAAGTATCCGGCGTAAGAATGTCGGGCACGCCCGGCGACTCGTTGTAACTCCACCATTCGATATGATCGCCAGAGAGATGCGGGCCCTTGTTGGGAGCGTTGGGATTATTGTCCCGGTCGGCGTATCCGGCGTTGGAGGTTATGGACCCGCGCGCCAACTTCCTGGGATAAAGTTCGTTGGCGGCGCCCTTGAGCACCATGCCGCTGAGCGACATCATGGGACCCCAGTGTATGGTCGCGTTGCCGCTGGCACCCACCGAACCCGCCTGCAGCGCCGCCGTGACGCCCTGCTTCGCGAACACGGCTTTTATGGCCCGGTACTCTTTGGAGGTAGCGTCCTTGCCGGTGGCGATGACCTGGACCTTGAGGTTAGTATCCCCGACGGTCATATTGATCTTATAGGAACCGCCTTTTACGTCCGTATACTCCACGTCGTCCGCGTAGCCGGGAATAGCCGCGCCCTCGGTTATATCCTTGAAATTATCCTCTTTCTCTATGAGTTTCCAGTAGGCGCGGTCTATGCCGGCCTCGGCCAGGTGGAAGGCGACGGTGTTCTTGCGCTCTTTGACGGTCCAGATGGATTCGTTGCGCACGAACATCTCTATGACCGGAATCATGATGAGCAGGAAAAGGAGGGTGACCAGCACCAGCATGATGGCCATCTGTCCCCGGCCGGCGCGCCGGGCGAAATGGATCAGTTTATCTCGCATGCGCATAGGTCCGCCTCAGTTCATTATCCTTACTTTTTCCACGGCCATCTGCAGCGCCTTGGAGCCGCCCTCGTAGGTCTCTTTTTCGAAGGTGACCGAAAGCGATATGATATTGGCGTCGTCGGTACGCGGATAGCTGAACGCCAGGTAGCGCAGGCTGTCCGACACTAGCCGGCCTTCCGAAGAACCGTTCCGGGCCTGGTATAGCTTCCTGCCCGTCTGGTAGTACGAGATCTGCTCTATCGAGCCGTCGGGCTTGTAATAGTCGAAGGTTATCCTGGAATGCGGGGGCTGGCCGCTGACCTGGTCTATGACGATCGAACTGGCGACGGCCTGGCGGAGCTCCCGGTTGATGTTCGAAAGGGACTCCCGCGCGTTCTTCTGGATCTCCGCCCTGGCGGTGACAAGGCGCACGAACTGGTAGACCCTGGTGAAGATCTGCGGCGCGCTGAGAACGAGTATCCCCATGACCGCGACTACGACCATGAGTTCCATGAGCGTGTAACCCGGCCTTTTCTTCACCATACGAAATCCTTCTCGACGCTGCCGCCGGGATCCACCGTGACCGCCGAATGGGACTTCACGGTCGTAGCCGGGGTCTGGCCGCTCCAGGTCGTATACCAGGCGTAAAGATTGTAATCGTAACCGCCGCGCACCGCCAGCTCATAATGGCCCGCGGCGTCGGAGGAAACGGCATAGTACGCGATAGCTCCGCCTCTCAGCGAGGAGTCCAGGGTCGGGGGGACGCCGGCTATCGTCCCGCTGGTGGCGTATATCAACACCCCGGTGGTGATAGGGGCGGCGGCAACCTTGACCGAGCCGCTTATATACCCCATGGAGCCGGTGATTGTGAAAGTGCCGACGAACAGGGTCTCGCCTGCGGCCAGCGTGACCGTATAGGTCGACGGCGAGGAGGCCTCCCCCGCGTCCAGTTGCGGGACGACGTCGTAGGTGCCGGTGGATATCCCCGCCCCCCAGACCAGGAATTTCCCGTCGGACCCGCTCACGGTATTGCCCTGCTCGATCCCGCCTTTGAGGGCGGTAACGGGAATATTCGGCAGCGGGTCCACCCCGTTGGTGGTCACCCATCCGGAGAGCCGGCCGCCCTGAGTCAGTGTAAAATTCACCGGCGGATAAGTCATAAGACCCGCCGTCACCACAACCCCCATCGAAGAATATTCGATATAGGAGGGGTCGTGGGTCTGATAATTAGCGGCCACGCTGTTCTCCCCGGCCGGGGCGAGGACGGTATACCGACCGTCCGAACGCGTGAACCCGGGAGCGCCGCCCGCGTAAACCTTCACTCCCCACATCGGGCTGCCGTCCACGTCTGTAACGAGGCCGGAGACATAGCCGTAGGAGCTGAAGGTACTCATCCACAACGCCTCCGCGTCGTATACGAAGCCGTGGGCAAGCCCGCCTACGGGCGAACTGCTGCCCAGGTAGGAGCCGCTGCTGGCGTAAACGGTCCAGTAACCGGTGGCCACGCCCATGAGATTGAAGTAGCCGCTGGCGTCGGCTATGACCGTGGAGGAAAGGCCGTCCTCCGCGAAGACGGCTGCGCCGGCAGCCGGTGTGCCGGACTGGCAGACCTCCGAATCCGAGCTATTACGGGGGGCGTAAATAAGGGGAACATGGTCCACGAAATCGGTATCGTTATAGTTATAGTCGTGACAGCGGCCGAGACCGGCCGTCACGCCCGAAGCGCCGGTCTTGCGGGTATAGGATTCCCCGACCTGGAAGCCTACGCTCTGGATTATCGCGCTTCCTTCGTACTTCTCCGCCGTTTTCTTGGCAGCGACCCCGTTACCAGTGGCGTTCCATCCGAGCAGGTCGTCTGTCCGGCTGTAGAGGTCGCTGCCCAGGATGACATGACCGGCGGGGGAGGGATTGCCCGTCTTTATCAGGTCGTCGGGACCGGTGCCCCAGTTCCCGTCCGCGTCGTACACCGCGTCGGCGGTCTTCGTGACCCCTGCGGCGGTGACGGTTCCGGTATTGGCGAAGAGATAATACGCCCCGGGCACGAGGCTGAGCGTGCGGTAGTCGATGTCCGGTATGATCTCATCCTCGGCGGACTCTTCGTAGGCGATATGGACGAGTTCGTTGGAGCCTATGCCCAGACCGGTCGCCATGGTCCAGGTCCAGGTGGTCGGGTTATACACTTCGACCCATTCCTGCTCCTGCCCGTAAACATTGACCGAACTGCCGACCACCTGGCTTATGACCAGGTGGTCGCGCATATAGACGTTGCCGGTTATAGTGCCGCTGGACATCTGCGTCAGCTGAAAATCCCGGGAAGAGAGCGCCTCTCCCTCGTCGATGACCTCGGTTGGCCGCGTTTTAAGGAAATAGCCTTCCACGGAGGCCATCAGAGTATAAGTGCCCGGCTCTATGTCGAAATAATAGTTACCGCTCCCGTCGGTATAATCGTAGCGCGACGGGTTCTCCTGGGCGCGCACGACCACGCTTGAAAGATTGACGGTCGAGACCAAGTCCTTTACGTTGCCGGCGAAAGAGGCGCTGAGATTCATGCGGTTCGGGTTCTCCAACAGGTTGCGCAGTTCCGCCTTCTTCCAGTTCCCGCCCTCGAACCAGGAGACGAAAACCGCTATCTCTTTGAGACCGGTGTCGGGATCGTTCCAGCTCTTGTACTCCAGCTGCCCGGTGGAAGGGTTCTCGCTGACCTTGCGGATATAGACGCGGCGCCTGAAACTTATGCCGCCTACGGTCAGTTCCTCGTCCCCGTTTGGAGCCAGGTCGTATACGAGCGCGGGCGAGAAATTTCCGTCGCTGGCCGTGGCGGTGGTGACCAGCACCCGGTAATAGGATTTATTCTTGAGATACTCCACCCTTTCCTGGGCGAGGTTGTTGGCCAGCGAGCGGCCTTTGGCGCTCTGTATTCCCACGTTGAAATAACGGAAAGAAGCCACCATGCCGAGTATGCCTATCGACATTATGGCCGAGGCCAGCAGCAGCTCCAGCAGGGTGAAACCCCCGGCGGAGGAGCGGTTTTTTTTAGAGGCAGTTCTCATTCAAGCACCGCGCCGCGGCGGGATACCGGCGCCGGTCCGGAAGCCCGGCCGCGCGATAGTTTACCCCCCTGACCGCAAAGAAAACGCAAATCCCGTTCAAATCCCGGCAAAATCACCCTCAGGGATAGGACCCCAGGTCCTCGTATTCGTCCTCGGGCGTCGACGGCTCCGCGGCCGGTTCGGGCGCGGCGGGGGCGCCCGGTGCGGGCCTGGCTTTGGAAGCCGGGGATTTCTTCCTGCGTATCAGGACGCGCTTTTTCGTTTTCGGTTTGATCTCCGCCGGCTTTTCCTCGGCCGGGGCCGCGTCCTTCTTCTTCACCTCGGCTATCGGTTTGCGCCGCTCCTCCAGCAGGTCGTCGAATATCTCGCGCTGCTCCGCGTCGAGATACTCCCTGACCAGGTCCGGGATGCCCCGGCTTATCAGCGAGAGCCTGTAGCGGTGCTCGTTCATCTTGTAGCGCCATTTCTTCTCTTCGGCGGCCGCCCGCTCGTACTCCTTGAATATCTTGTCGAAGTCGCGCGTCTGTTTCTGTATGGCCCTGGAGATGCGCTCCTCCTGCTTGGCGCTCAGGCGCAGGCGCACCCCGAGGTCGGAGATGACGCTGCGGGCCTCGGGCCTGGGCACGGTGAGGGCGCTGGGCTCCCCGGGAATGGGCAGGTCGGCCGCGAAAGTTACGGTGATCATGGCCGCGGCGAGCGCGGCGGCCGGCAACAGTATCTTCTTCATGTTCTTCCTCCGTGGGCGGGGCGGGGCCCCGTCCTTTATTCCGCCAGTTCCGAAATAGCGACCCGGCTGGCGTGTTCGGTCCTGCCCCACCAGTCCCGGCCCCTCAGCAGGCCGGCGGCGAATATAGGCATCCGCAGCGCGGTAAGCACCGGCTGCAGGAAATAGGCCGCGAAAATGTCCCAACCCTCCCCCTCCAGCAGTATGGCGGCGGAGGGATATATCAGCAGCGGCATCAGCGCCAGGGCCTTCATGGCGGCCTGCGCGCCGGGCAGAACCCCGTAGAACCACACTATGAGGTTGAAGCCGTCCTTAGTGTAATAAATAAGGGCGGCGGTTAGCAAAATGAGGGCGAACTTGTAGGCCTGGGCGCAATAAAGCCACGCCTCGAAGGCCCGCGGGTCCTTTTTGAGCAGGGCCCGCTTCCAGAGTCCCCAGAGGTGCTTGCGGGCCGTATCCAGCGCGCCGCGGGTCCAGCGCACGCAGCGGCGGACGTACTGGGACAGCGTCACAGGCTCCTCGTCGTAAACAACCGCTTCGTGGGACCAGCCTATGCGTATCCCATGGCGGGCCAGCCGCATCTGCATCTCGAGGTCCTCGGTCAGGCTGTGCCCGTCCCAGGGGAAAGCCGCGGCCGTGGCGGCGTCCAGACAGATCCCCTTGCCGTGCAGCGTGGCCGAAAGGCCCCAGGCCAGTTTGGGCCGCTGGAAAAACCTGTTGGTTATGCAATGTCCCGCGGCCAGTATGCGCGGCAGTATGCCCTCGCGCTTGTTCTTGGCCAACTGCCGGCCCTGCACGGCCTTGTCACCGGCGGCCAGGCAGGCGTTCATCGCGGTCAGGAAGCCTGGGTGGGCCAGCGAGTCGGCGTCGAAATAGCAGAAGGCGTCGTATCGCCGGGCGGCCATGACCTTGCCGGTGGCCCAGGCCAACGCGTGCGCCTTTCCGGCCGGTCCGTCGGCGTGGCCGTAGCGCAGCACCTTCACGCCGGCCGCCTCGCCCAGGGCCGCGGTGGAGTCGGTGCAGTGATCGGCCACCAGCCAGACATCGAAGCGCTCCGGCGGGTAATCCATCTTTACCAGGCTCTCGAGGCAGTAGGATATCACCTTCTCCTCATTGTAGGCCGGCAGCATGACCGCGAAGACCGCGCGCCATCCCGGGTCGGCCGGCCTGCGCGGCCGCGGCCCCAGGCCGCGGAAACTGAGGAAGAGATAGTAGATGCCGGTAAAGAAGAGAAAAACCTGCAGCAGGTTGGCCAGCAGCAGGGCAGGATAGTAGGTTAGAATTTCCGCCATATAGTTCGCCGTATTGACAGCGGGCTTTAATTGGTGTTATATCATATTTACACTTATGGAAAATCAGGAAAAAAAGTCCGGCTGGCGCATCTGGGTCTACCTGACCCCCGTTTACCTGCTGCTGCTCTGGCCGCTGGCGCGTTGGAGCATGAACATGAAGGCCGGCGACCTGCATATGTCCAAGGAAGATTACAGCGCCTTCGCCTCTTCGGAAGGCGAGATAAAGGACTGG
>JAVVFK010000111.1:0-7440 GCA_032251015.1 Elusimicrobiales bacterium | reverse complement strand
TCTTCGAGACCGCCTCGCTGCCGGTCCCGCCGCCGCCGGAAGCGCTTTTGAAGGCCGAGGTCACCGACGAGGGCGTCAGGCTTTACAGGAAGAACGTGAAGGATCTTTTCCCGTACCCGGAGTTCACGGCCTTCGCCGCCGGCGTCCTGCGGGAAGCCCCCCCGTCGGTCGATCCCTCAGGGCCCGGCGCGGCGCTGGAAGAAGCCATAAAGAAGACGCTCGGAGAAGCATCGGCGGGGGACACCATGCAGCATGGTGTCCCAGTACCTTTTACGCCCGCCGCCAACGAGACCGCTTTCTATCTCGACCTCCTTACCCGGGAAGGCGCCCGGTTCCGGCTGCGCTGGGACGAGGCGGATTACTCGTGGCTGGGCGGCAGGAAAGAATATTCCTCAATGGAGAACTTCCGCCTGACCCTGCGGGAACTTCACGCCTTCTCGTTCGGCAAAGTGCCCGTCACGGCGGCCTTCGACGCCGTGCGCGCGAGCGCGCCGGTCGCGCCCTTCCGCCTGCGCGATCTCGACGCCTTCGACTTCAACCTCCGCTGGTTCCTCGCCGTCACCCGTCCCGCTCTTTAACGGGACGGGCATTGTTTCTATAATATCCTCATGCCGCACACCGCCAAGCCGAAGCGCTATTTCGCCGTCCACTCCCATTTCTACCAGCCCCCCCGCGAGAACCCCTGGACCGGCGCCATCACCCCGCAGCCCTCGGCGGCCCCCTACCGCGACTGGAACCGCCGCATAGCCCGCGAATGCTACCTCCCCAACCTCTTCGCCCGCATCTTCGACACCAAGGGCAAGGTCCTGGAATTCGTCGACAATTACGACTACATGAGTTTCAACTTCGGCCCCACCCTGGCGGGCTGGCTGGAGAAGGAATACCCATTCTATTACCGCAGGATCGTGGAGACGGCCCGGCGCCACCGCGAGAAGCACGGCGCGCCCAACGCCATAGCGCAGGTCTATAACCACGTCATCATGCCGCTGGCGTCGTTCAACGACCAGCTCACCCAGGTGACCTGGGGCCTGAAGGATTTCGAACACCGCTTCGGCTTCAAAGCCGAGGCCGTCTGGCTGGCCGAAACGGCCTGCAGCCGCGACACGCTGCGCCTGCTCATCGACCACGGCATGAAATACGTCATCCTCTCCCCCTACCAGGCCGAGAAGGTGCGCGCGCCCGGCTCCGGGACCTGGACGAACATCTCGGGCGGCGCGGTGGACCCCAAGCGGCCCTACGTCTGGTACGACAAGGACCACGACGGCAAGCCGATCAGGAACCGCTCCATCGCCGTCTTCTTCTACGACGGGAACCTCTCGAAGGCCGTTGCCTTCGAGGGAGCTCTCAAGGATTCCGGCTCCTTCGCGGCGCGCGTGGAATCTTGCTTCTCCGGTCCCGAGCCGGACCAGCTGGTCTCGGTCGCCGTGGACGGCGAGACCTTCGGCCACCACCAGAAATTCGGCGACCTGACGCTGGCCCACGCCTTCCGCCACGAACTGCCCGCCCGCGGCATACAGCCTATAACTTTCGCCCGCTACCTCAAGCTCCACCCGCCGGCCTGGGAGGCCGAGATACAGGCCGGCCCCGACGGGGAAGGCACCGCCTGGAGCTGCGCGCACGGCGTGCGGCGCTGGAAAGGCGGCTGCGACTGCGGCAAGGAAGGCCTGTTCCAGCTGGCCTGGCGCCTTCCCCTGCGCGCCGCGCTCAACTGGCTGCGCGACGCCGCGCTGGAAGTCTATAAAGAGGAAGGACCGGGGTATTTCAAGGACGTCTGGGCGGCGCGCAACGCCTATGTCTCGGTACTACTGGAACCGGGCGGGGACGCGGCCGACGCTTTCCTCCGCGAACATTCGGTCCGCGAGCTTTCCCCCGCGGAGAGGGTCAAAGCCTTCCGCCTGCTCGAGATGCAGCGCAACACTCAGCTCATGTTCACCAGCTGCGGCTGGTTCTTCTCGGACATCTCGCGCGTCGAGACCGTTCAGAACCTCAAATACGCGGCCCGCGCGGCCGAACTCGCCGCGGAATTCGGCTTCAGGGGCGTGGACAAAGGGCTGGCGTCCCTGCTCGAGATGGCCCCGTCCAATTTCACCGATTACGAGAACGGCAAGACGGTTTACGAACAGCTGGCAAAATCCGAGGCGGTGACGCCGGCGCAGCTGGCGGCATTCTATCTAAAGCTGGCGCTGGCCGGGCGCCTGGACAAGCACCTTCCCGACGGCAGAAAGTTCAGCTGGGAGATACTCCGGGAGACCACGGACGGCGCCACCAGGCTGGCCCGCGGCCGGGCCCGGCTGGAGGCCGAAACGCTGGGAGAATCCCGCTCATTCTCCTTCCTCTACGCCAGGTTCGGCGGCAACCTTCCCAGGACGCTGCTGGCGGAGTCCGGCGGCGGAGCGGACCTGGACGCGTCCTTCGAAGCCGCCTTCGACGAACTGTCCTCCCTGTCCCGGACCGAGGCTACCGAACGGTTCCAGAAACTGGCGGCCTCCTCCGGCGGGTCCGTTCCCGACCAGAGCTACGCCAACCGCTACGAACTCCTCTCCTGCGCGGTCTCGGAGATCAAGACCCGCAGGGCCGCCGGTCTTTTCTCGGTCATAAGCGAGTACGCCGACATCTTCAGGGGCGACAGGCGCGTGCGCGTCTCCGATTTTCCCACCATAAAGAACGAGCTGGAGTTCTACGCCGCCGAGACTGCGGAGGTACTGCTGGGCGATTTCGCCCGCACCGGCTCGGAGGAATCCCTGGACAAAGCGCTGGACCTCTCCGAGCGCCTGGCGGGCCTGGGGCTTTCGCTGGAAGCGGTCAAGGACGTGGAGGAAGAACTGGAGCGGTCCGCCCTGGCCGCCGCCGAGGAACTGGGCAGGGCGCCGTCGCCGGAACTCCTGCACCGCCTCAACAAGCTGGGCAGGGTGGCCTCCAACCTCGGCCTCTCGGACACCAT
This sequence comes from Elusimicrobiales bacterium, assembly GCA_032251015.1. GTDB lineage: Bacteria > Elusimicrobiota > Elusimicrobia > Elusimicrobiales > UBA9959 > UBA2231. Next base: position 4,499 of record JAVVFK010000111.1, on the reverse strand, counting down.
CTTCCACCTGCAGAACGCCTGCGCGCCCCTCTGCGGCAAGAACGGCGTCCCTCACCCGGAGAACTTCCTCCCCCTCTGCGGCGTCCTCGGCATCCACCCCTCCCCCAAAGTAACCGTCAAAGCATAAGTGGGGACACAATACCTATTTCCCACGGCCCCATTTCCGCGGATTTATCGTTGTTTTATATGTATTTTTGTGGGGACACAATACCTATTTCAGCCGAAATAGGTATTGTGTCCCCAATTTGCCCAAGTAAAATACCGCGCCTGTTAAGGAGCGGGAAATAGGTATTATGTCCCCGAATTGCGGGCGCGCTGTTCGGCTTCGGAGGAGAAGGCCCTGTAGTCAACCTCGGGGAAGATATTGTCCTTCCACTCGATGTCCTTGAGGTAGCCCTCCTCGATGCGGTTGCCCATTATCTGCTCGTAGAGGCCGTTAAAGCGGTGGGTGTGGTCGATGAAGCGCTTGGTCGAATACGTCTTGGCCGTGCCCACGGTCATCAGGAAGGCCCAGTCCGACGACATCCCCAGCACCACCTCGCGGGCGCACTGGTTCAGCGCGCGCCGGAGCAGGCCGTCGGCGTCCGGGAAGCGGTTGGCCATGTCCACCATGCGCGCGACGGCCTTGTGCAGGTGGCGGTACATCCAGTCGTTGGACTCGTTGAGCCAGACCTCGTTGTAGCCCTTGTCGCCCCAAGACGACATCGAGGGCTGCACCACCTGGTTGTCGGGATGGCGGCCCAGGTACTCGCTGGGCGTGATGGTCTTGACCGTGTTCTGGTCGTGGTGCATCTTCTTGAAGAGGAACTCGATGAAGTCCGGACCCTCGTACCACCAGTGGCCGAACAGCTCGGCGTCGTACATCGACACCAGTATCGGCTTGCGCCCGAGGAAACCGTAGAGGTGCTCCACCTGCCGTTCGCGGTTGAACATGAAGTTGCCGGCGTGGCTGGCGGCCATTTCGCGCGCCTCGTGCGGGTTATAGGGCGCCTTCTCGTTGAGGCCCACCTTGCCGGTGATCCTGCAGTACTTCATGCCGATATTACGGCGCACACCGTCCTGGTGCAGGTAGGGCTTCACGTAATCGTAGTCCAGGTCGTAGCCGAGGTCGCGGTAGAACTCGCGGTAGCGGTGATCGCCGGGGTACCCCATCTCGGCGCTCCAGACCTGGTGCGCGCTCTCCATGTCGCGGCCGAAGGCGGCCACGCCCGACGGGCAGTAGACCGGCGCGTAGACGCCGTAGCGCGGGCGAGGGCTCCCGTAGATGATGCCGTGAGTCTCCAGGAAGAAATAGCGTATGCCGTGCGCCTTCAGGTAAATCTCGTCGCCGGGATTATAGGCGCATTCGGCCAGCCAGATGCCGCGCGGCCCGCGGCCGAAGCGGCGGGTGTAATCCTGCGCCGCTATCTGTATCTGGGCGTTGACGGCCTCTTTGCGGTTCTCCAGCGGCAGGAAGCCGTGCGTGGCGCAGCAGGTGATGATCTCGAGCTTGCCCATGTCCTGGAACTTCTTGAAGCCCTCCAGGATATTCCCGTGGTAATAATCCTCGAAAAGCTCGATGATGCGCCTGAACTTGCGCTCGTACATCTCCGCCACCGGGGCGAAGGCCGTATTGCGGGTGCGGTGGACCTCTTTCTGCGAGAGCTCCAGCCGTTTGTGGACGTAGTTCTGGAAGCGTTTCTTGAGCAGGTCGTCCGACATCATGCCGCAGAGCGGCGGGGTCAGCGACATCGTGACCCGGAAATCGGTCCCTTCCTGCGAGAGGCGCTCGTAGACGTCGAGCATCGGCAGATAGGTCTCGCACATGGCCTCGAAGAACCAGTCCTCTTCGAGGAAATCCTCGTATTCGGGATGCCTTATGAAAGGGAGGTGCGCGTGAAGAACGAGCGCGAGGTAGCCTTTTTCGTTATTTTCCATCTTTGAGCGTGGAGCGGGTCACCTTGATCTCTATGCTGCGGGTGTCGGAGCCGTCGGCCGACCTGGCGGCGACTGGAAGGTCCATATTGCCGTCGGGAAGCGCGAAGCGCATGGAGAAGGTCCCGTCGGGATTGAGGTGCACCTTGCGGCCGGCCAGCGTGACGCTGGCGTCGGGCTCGGTGGCCCCGTAGAGTACCAGTTCGCAGTCGGCCACCAGCCAGAACCGCTTCTCGGCGGGCTTGGGCTGCTGCTGGGAGGACAGCGAGGACACGCCCCAGGAGGCCGCGCGCGAGAAGACCGAGCGCAGCATCTCCCAGCGCTGGGCCAGCGATTTCGCGACTTCGCCCGAGCCCTTGCCGATATATTCCACTCCGGAAAGCTGCAGCAGCTTCTCGAAATCGCCGCTGACGGCCATCCATTTCTCGTCGGTCACGTCGGAGACGCGCCCGGCGGGCAGTTTGACGGCGTTGGTCTTGACCAGGCCCACGAACCTGCCGTCGGGCAGGACCAGGCCCAGTTCGCAGGAATAGGGGCGGCCGCTTTCCTGGACGTTGACGTACCAGCTGCGGGCCTCCAGGCGGACCGGGATGTCGAAATACGGGTGATGGGCCCCGCCGTTGGTCCCCTCCGTGGCGGACATATCGTAAACGCGCACCACCTGGAGCGAGGTGTCGAAGATATTGTCGCCATGGGCCTTGCGGGCCTGGTTCCGCGTGTGCTCGGTTATCTCCCAGTAGAGGTACATCCAGTTGGGATCGCGCGGAAGCAGCACTGCCTCGGTGTCGCCGTAGCCTTCAGGAAGAGCCTTGTGGGCCGAATCGGGCTGCGTCGAGCCCGGCTTGATATTTCCAGATGAAGTCATATTTCTCTCCTAAAAGTAACGTTTCGCTGACAGGGTTTGTCTGTCAAGGCGGCGCTTGCCATGAAGGAGGACTACCCTAACCCAGATATGAGTATACCAAAAAAGCCCGCCGGCCTCAAGGCATTGGGATTTTTGCGGTTTTTTGGGTTTTGACGGCGGTCAATCCGCCAGGGCCTTGCCGCCGTAGAGGTCGAATTCCGACTGGGAGGGAGTGTGCGCCCCGGAGAAAAGCCAGTCGAAGTTCTGCCGGTAGTCCGCGACGGCCCGGGGGTCGCCCACGAATATCATGTTCTCGAAGGAATTGACGCTGGCGTTGACGGTCCAGTTGAAGGACCCCGTCTGCAGGATCTGCCCGTCCAGTATTACGTACTTGGAATGCATGGCGCCCTTTTCGCTGCGTCCGCCGCGGAACTTTATGTTCACGCCGTTGTCGAGCAGGTACTTGGCCAGGCCGGCCTCGGAACCGCGCTTCTCGTCCATCATGAAGCGCACCCTGACGCCGCGGTCCCGGGCGCGGATGACGGCGTCGGCCAGTGTCTTGGAGGAGAAAGTGTAGGTCACCGCGTCCAGCGAGGTGCGGCAGGCGTCTATCAGCCGGGCCAACTCCTCCTGGGCCCCGCCGCCGGGCGAGAAGACATAGGCGGGGACCGGCTGCCCGTTGAGGCTCATGACCGGCGAGGGGTCGCGGGGCGGCGCGCCATAGCCGCCCTGGGGTATTTCCGCCGAGGGGCCTGAGGCGACGGGCCGGGCGTGGCTCCACATCCACTTGAAATAGCGCTGGTAGCCGTCGACGTAGATCGGGTGGCGGGCGATCATAGTGTTCTCGTGGCTGGAGAAAGTGGCGCCGAAGGTCCAGTTGTAAGAGCCGACCGTGACCAGCTCTCCGTCGTGGATGGTAATCTTGTTGTGCATGACGCCGTAGGAGCGGGTGCCGCGCAGTGTGCGTATCTCCACGCCGTCCGCTATCATCCGTTTCACCTGCGTGTCCATCCTGGGATAGACGTGCGACTCGTCGATTATCAGGCGCGTCCGGACGCCGCGTGCCCGGGCGCTCATTATCGCGTCCGGGATGTCCTTCATCGTGATGCTGAAGATCGCTCCGTCGAAGCTGCGCGCACTGGCGTTTACGGCTTTGACCACCAGGTCGTTGAGGTAGCCGAAGGAATATTCGGGTACGGCGGTGAAATCGCCCTTAAGGTTCCGCTCCGGCAGAGGAGTGAGCACCGGCTCGCCGGCTTCGGGGATCCCGGGCGTCACGGGCGCGACGCCGAAGTTGGCGGCAAGAACGCTATCAGAGATCAACGGGCTTATCTCTACGGCCGGGGAGGCGTGGACAAGGCTCGATACAAAAAGAAAAGGGGTGAGAAGACAAACCAGGGGATTTTTAATCATACCGATATTTTAAAAGAAAAAGAGCAGCGGTCCAAGGAACCAAGTACCCACTAGTCTACGGTCTTAAGGCCCAGACGACTTTAGGCCGGGCGGCTTTAGGCCAGACGGGCGGCGGCTTCCGGCGTGATGCCGTACGCCCCGGCCAGCAGGCCCGGCTTCACGGCTTCCGCCGCCGGACCGTCGAAGAGGACCTTCCCCCCCGCCAGGACGACGGCGGAAGTGGAATAAGCGGCCGCCAGCTTCAGGTCGTGCGAGACAACTATCGCGGACAGCCCCCCGGCCCGGAGCGCGGAGAGGGTTTCGAAGAAGTCGGAACGGTACTTAAGGT
>JAVVFK010000110.1:0-7443 GCA_032251015.1 Elusimicrobiales bacterium | reverse complement strand
GCTTTCGAGGACGTGGACGCCGGCCCGCGGGCCACGGCAATGGCCGGGGCCTACGCCGCCCAGTCCGAAGGAGTTTCCTCGGTCTTCTATAATCCCGCCGGCGTCATAGGCGTCTCCAGGTACGAGGTCCTGCTCGCCCAGCAGACCCTCTTCATGGGTCTTACCGACGGAAGTTCCATTTCCCGGAACGCGATCGCCTTCGGTTCCCCTCTCACTTTCGGCGGATCCTACTGGGGGACCGCGGCCTTCGCGCTGGACACGCTCTCCCTGGACAGCCTTTACACCGAGTCCAGGATGCGTCTGGCCTGGGCTTATCCCCTGAAAGAGAGACTCTGGATAGGCGTGGCCCTGGCTAACATGAGCGTCTCCTACGGCAGCGACGAATACACCGCCGCAAACCCGGTGCTGAGCGAAGGCAGCGGCATCTCGGCGATGGCCCTGGATATAGGCGTCATACACAGCGGGAAGAAAGCCGACTTCGGCCTTTCGATACAGAACGCCAACGAACCCGATCTCGGGATAAAATACGAGAACACCGTGGCCCGCAAGATAACGATGGGCGCGGCCCTGAAGTTCCAGTCCTTCACACTCGGGACCGATCTCTCCTTCGGAGGCGGGGACCTCAGGCTGAAAACCGGCTCCGAATTCCCGCTTATCCGTTCCGCCGGGGAGAACACGCTCAAGGCCAGGGCGGGCCTGGCGGTCGGGTCCCGGGATTACCGCGCGCTGACCACGGGCTTCGGCTACGCCATGGGCTCCTACCGTATCGAATACTCGTTTTCCTATCCGTTGAGCGGACTGGCCGACACCATGGGTTCGCATCAGTTCGGCCTTTCGGCGGCCTGGGGAGAGGCCCGCGGACCCATGGCCGACAGGGAGGAAGAGGATAGCGCTGCCAAACCGGAAGATAGGCTTCCCGGGGGAAGCGGAGACGAAGGCGAAGGAGCCGGCGCAGCCCCCCGTAAAACCGAACCCACCAGGCAGGACCGCAAGGAAGCCGGCGCCCTGTTGAGAGACGCCAGCAACAATATGCGCAGAGGCAACTACGCCAAAGCCGCCGAAAGTTTCAAAAAGGCGAACGAACTGCTGATGAACACCAACCCCGCGCTCGAGGATCTGCTGCCCCGGGTCGAGGCGGTCAGGGGCGTCCTCCCCGCGGCCACCGCCAGGCGCGAGCGGGACAAGCTGCTGCGCGACTCCGTTGACCGCTATATGCAGAAGAATACGGACGCGGTGCTCTACATAACCTACGCGCGTCAGAAATGGCCGAAGGACCCGGCCGTCTCCAGGCTCTACCGCCTGATCTCCGGCGAATTCCCGGAAACCGCCGCGAACCTGCGCATACTGCCCGGCATAACGGTCATAGACCAGCTTCTGCAGGACGCGCTGGATTCGATACGCAACGGCCGCTTCATACAAGCCATTTCCATACTGCAACAGGTACTGCAGCTCGAGCCTGACAATATCCCTGCGCTGACCAGGATGGGGTCGGCATACTGGGCAATGGAGAAAAAGGATATAGCCAGGCAGAACTGGCAGCGGGTGCTCCAATTGGACCCGAATAATACGGAAGTGATACAGTTTATGAAGATGAACTGACCGAACGGGAAAACACATGATCAAAAAGAACGAACTCGTACTGCTGTTGCCGATATTACTCGCCGCGGCCGCCATTAATCCGTCCGGCACGCGCGCCCAGGGCCTGGACGCGCTGCGCGGCAAGATGGGACTCGAAACGCAGATAGAAGCGCGCCTGCAGCCCATGGCGGCCTCTTACCTGGGGGACAAGAACGTCTCCGTGGCCGTCAAGGTCAACCTGCAGACCGACCAGCAGGAAGCCGGACAACAGGGCGGTGTCCGGAGATGGGACGACAAGGGAGAACTGATACTGCCCGGGGTCCCCGCCGCCACTTCGATGACCAAGGATTCCTCGGCGGCCAGGAACGAGGCGGCCAAGCGCCTGGCCCGACTGGGGGTGAACAGCATCGCGATCTGGATCGTTTCCGGCGAACCCGTGTCGAAGGACCGCGCGGCCGGTTTAAAGAAGATGATATCCGACGCGTTGGACCTGCAGGAGGCCGCGGGCGACACCGTGGCGATAGAAAGCGCTCCCGCAGAAAAGGCGTCCCTGGCGCTCAACTCCGGGGCCATAGTGGCGCTGATCTCCCTGGCGGTACTGGGTCTTTTCCTGTACGGCCCTTTCCGGGCTTTTTTAAAGCGCCTCAACGAGAACCTGGCCGCCCTGGCGGCCTCCGCCAAATCCACGGTGGCGGTCAAACCCCAGGGAGGGGGAGACATCGCCATGGCCGGAGACGAACTGCCCTCCGAAACGTCCATGTCCGGAGCTCTCAACATCTCCGGAGGAGGGGGATCGGCCTCGGTGCTCACCTTCGACTCGGGGGAGAACATCCCTCTCGAGAAGTACGTCACCAAGGACAATGTGGACGACCTGCGCCTCATACTTAACGACGAGCCCGCGGAAGTCATAGCGAAGATCGCGCAGCGCATACCGCAAAAACTGGCCTTCGCGGCCATACCCAAGAACCGCATGAAAGAAGTCCTCGAGCAGTTCCTGAAGCGCTCGTTCGACGATCCCGAGACGATAAAGGCGATGATGACCCGCGTCAAGGACAAGATGGCGGGCAGCTTCGGGGGAGAGACGCGCCTGGCCACGCTGATGCAGATAATGGACAAAAAGTCCCAGGAGAGGACACTTAACTTTCTTCGTGAAAAAGACCCCCTCTTCGCCTCGGTGGTGGAAACCCGCTATTTCAAGTTCGAGGACCTCCTACGTTACGACGAAACGGCGCTGCGCCGCATATTCCGCAAGGCCGGGGCGGAACCTTTCGCCCGCTGCCTGAAGAATTGCGATGCCCCCACCCTGGAGGCCTTCTTCGAAATGCTGGGGCCCGCCATCAGGGACCTCGCGCAGGCCCGGATGCAGAACATGATGCTCACGGGGGACACCAACGATTCGGAACTGACGATACTCAACGCCGTCAACGCGCTGGCGGCGAAAGGATTCATACTGCCCCTGGCCGACGTCAAACAGGAGAAAGTCTGACGGCTCGCCGGGAAGAGCTATCATAAGGAGGAAACAACGTGGATTCAGCCAGTGTACTAGGACTTTTGATAGGTGTGGCCTGCGTATGGTTCGCCATGGTATCTGGGGACATAGTCGGGCTCCTGTGGAACCTGCCCTCCTTCGTCCTTGTGTTCGGAGGCACGATCGCCTCCACGATGATGACCTTCCCGATGAGCGTCATCAAGGACGTGCCCCGGTCGCTGTTCCTCACCTTTTTCCCGCAGAAGATCGGCAAACCCCAGACCATAATAGACAGGCTCTGCAAACTGGCCGACATCGTTAAGGAAAAAGGCGTGGACTCCCTGGCCGAAAGCACGATCAAGGACGATAAATTCCTGAAGTCGGGCGTAAAAATGGTGCTCAGCGACTGGGAAGAGGACGACATAAAGGAAAGCCTGGAGAAGGACCTGGAGTTCACACTGGAGCGCCACCAGCAGGTACAGAAAGCTTTCGCGGCCGCCGGCGGCTACGGCCCGGTGTTCGGGCTCCTGGGGACCCTTATCGGCATCCTCGGGGTTCTCCGCTACCTTGACAGCCCCAAGGCTATGGGCGCGGCCATGACCGTGGCGATCGTAACGACCTTCTACGGTATCTTCCTGGCTAATTTCATAGCCCTTCCCGCGGCGGGAAAACTTGAAACCTACAGTTCCAAGGAACTGCTGGCCAAACAGCTGATGCTCATGGGCGTTATAGCTTTCAAGCGCGAAGAGCCGTCCCTGATGCTGCGCCGCAAACTGGAAAAACACCTGGCGGCGCACGCCCGGAAAGAGGAGAAATAGCAAAGACCCTGCGCGCCGGCCATGATAAAGAAAAAAAAGAGCGCTCCCTCCCAAACTATCTGGATGACGGTCTACAGCGACCTCATCACCAACAACGCCCTTTTTTTCATCATGCTCTTCGCCAGCGTGCTGATAGCCTACCAGAAGGACATGACCGAACAGGAATTCAGGGACTACATGCGCGGAATATCCACGGCTATCCATAAAAAAGAGGCCGCGGCGAGGACCATGACCGAAACCGGCAACAGGCTCGCCCGCATAGAGGGTATCGCGTCGGTGAAGCTGGGAGAAAAGGATCTCCGGATAGTCCTGCCGGAACCTGTCCTGTTCGAGTCCGGCCGGGCCAGGCTCAAGGACATGGGGAAGCGCGTTCTGACCGAAGTGGGACAGGTCCTGGCTCCCACGCGCTACGACCTGGAGATAGAGGGGCATACCGACGACGTGCCGATAACGCAGGAGGCCCCGGCAGGCATGCTAAGATGGCAGCTGGCCATGGCCCGCTCCACCGGCCTGGGGCCCTACTACTCCAACCGCGAACTTTCGGCGGCCCGCGCGCTCCAGGTTCTACAGTACTTCACCAGGGAGGACCTGCTGGAGCCGGAGAGACTGGCGGCGGCGGCCTACGGGGAATTCATGCCGGCAGTCCCCAACGACAGCGACGAGAACAGGGCCCGCAACCGCCGCATCGAGATAAAACTGATTCTCCGGGACAGGCAGGCCCTCATCAGGGCTGCGGCGAGGACGGCGCAGGCCGCCCCGGCCGGAGCCGGGCAGGGCGCGAGATGAAAAAGAAAAAACTCGACTATTCTCACGCCCGCAACGCCTACCTGCTGCCCTATATCGGCGTGATGACCATATTGTGCATATTTTTCATGATCCAGTACGCCGACTATTCGGAAAAGCTGCGTGAAAAGAATTCAAAACGCACCGAGATCCTCGCCCAGGAAGTAAAGGAGACGCTGCGCGACCTGCAGGACGCCACGGTGGAGGTCATGGAGGACGGGATAAAGGTCACGCTGCCCTCCTCGGTGGTATTCGACCTGAGCATCGCAAAACTTAAAGCCTCGGCCGTGCCGATACTGGAAAACCTGGCCGCCAGCATAAAGGGGCTGGACGAACGGTACCTGGTGGTGGTGGACGGCCACACGGACGACGAGCCGGTCTTTTACGGGGGGGACTTCTCCTCCAACTGGGAACTCTCGCTTTACCGCGCCATCAGCGTGATAGATTTCCTGGTGGGGGAAGGCAACAATCCGGAACTCTTCGCGGCGGCCGGGCACGGGCAGTTCAGCCCGCTGCACCCCAACGACACGCCGGAACACAAAGCCGCTAACCGGAGAGTGGAAATACTGATACGCAGGCGCACGGTACCGGCCGCGCCGCTTGCGGAAGTGGCGGGAACGGGACAGAGGACGGACGCCGGGACATCAGCGGGGAACGCCATGCCGCATGGTGTCCCGGTTCCGTCCGCACTGGGAAAATAGACAACAGGAGCGACAATAGATGAAAATACTCATTGCCGACGACGACGATGAACTCAGGGACCTCGTGGAAATGGTGCTGGGGGCGGCGGGCTACGAGGTCTCGGCCTATCCCGACGGGAAAAAAGCCTGGGAGGCTTTGCAGAAGGACGGCGCCGACATGGCCGTGCTGGACATAAATATGCCGGAGATGGACGGGCTGGAACTGCTCGACCTCATTCGGGCGGACGAAAAATACAGGGAGATCCCGGTCATGCTCCTTACCGCGCGCAAAGGCATGGATGAACGGGCCAAGGGGCTCGAGCGCGGCGCGGACGATTACCTGACCAAGCCCTTCGAGAACGACGAACTCGTCAGGCGCGTCCGCCTGCTGGAACAGGCCTACCCGGCCGGAGGCTGAAACATGGGAAAAGCGGCATGCTCGATCCGGGCGGCGCTAGCCGGCGGAATGACCGCCTGGCTGGCGTGTTACGCCCATGCCGCTCCGGAGATGATAGTCCTTTCTTCAGCCACGTACGATTCGGGCGCCGAGGACAAAGCATACGCCCTGACCATCGACGGCAACGGGAACATTTTCATCGCCGGCAACTCCGGCAACGACTATCTCTTCGTGAAGTACAACAAGAACCTTCAGCCCAGCCTGCCGCAGGTCTATTCCAACGGGCGCAGCGGCAACGTGCCGGGGGGGATAGCCGTGGACGGGTTCGGCAACATAGTGGTGGCCGGTATGGAAGGCGGCCCGACCGCCTCCCAGGACTACCTGGTCCTGAAGTACTCTCCCGACTTCGCGACACTGCTATCCTCCGCGTCTTATGACGGCGGATTCTACGACAGGGCCACGGCCGTGATCATGGACGAGCAGAGCAACGTCTACATGACCGGCTTCAGCAACGACGGCGCGACGGACAGGTTCTACACGATGAAATACGACTCGCTCCTCAATCAGGTAGCCGCCGCGGCCTTCGACAGCGGGGACATGGACCAGGCGTACGCGATGGCCTTCAGCGGCAGCGATATAATCGTGGCCGGCGTAACCCGCACTGGAGGGACCGACGACGATATACGCCTGGTCCGCTATGACAGGGACCTTAATTATCTTCCGCCCTCCGTTACGTTCAACAGCGGCGGCGGGGACATGGCGGTAGGCGCCGCGGTCGACTCCGCCGGGAACGTGATAGTGACCGCGCGCAGGGTGGGGACGGACCCCGATTTCCTCACGCTGAAGTACGACAGCACCCTCTCCACTCTGATATCGTCGGCCGTGTACGACAGCGGCGGCGCCGACACCCCGAAAGGGCTGGCCGTGGACTCCGCCGACAACATAATCGTCACAGGGTTCACGAATAACGGCGGAGCGCTGGATTTCTTCACCATAAAATACGACAGTTCTCTGAATATCCTGTCCACGGCGGCCTACGACGGAGGTCTGGCCGACATAGCGAACGCGGTATCGGCGGACCCGGATGATAATGTCGTGATAGCCGGACAGAGCTACGGCCTCACGGACAATTTTTTCACGGTAAAATACAACGCCTCCCCGCGCATCACTTCCGTCTCTCCGCTCTATATAGGGGAAACGGCGAACGTCACTTTCACAGGGCGCGGATTGCTGGCGGACACGGTCGTTTCCTTCGCCGATCCGGCGATATCCACCGGGACCTACTCCTTTGATTCGGGCCAGATAACGCTCTCGGTCACTCCGGCGGCTTCCGTCACGCTGGGCGGGGCGACCGTCACGGTGACAAATTCCAACGGCGAACAGTTCACCAACGCTTCCCTGGCACGGACCCGCCTGAGGCGGGTGATACCGGCCTTCGCCCCGGCAGCCACCGCCATAACCGCTTTGACGGAACTGGGAAATATCTCGGTCTCAGTCCCCGCCTACTCCTTCACCGTCCAGGAAACCCTGACCCTTTATACCGAAGAAGCGGGAGGGGACGCGCAGCAGGTGGGCGAAGCACTTTTCATAGCCGGCACGCCCTCCTCTGTCTCTCTCGCCAGCATGACGGTCACGCTCCGTTACGCTCCGGCGGACCTGGGCGGTTATCCGGAAGCGTCTCTTTCGATCGGCTATTACGACCCGGCCGCCGGCTGGGTC
>JAVVFK010000010.1:0-22704 GCA_032251015.1 Elusimicrobiales bacterium | reverse complement strand
GGCATACACCCACACGTCGACGATATACCCGCGCTCGTAGTTTATCAGCGGATGCGTCACCATCCATTGCGCCACACCGCTCTGCTGCGGCTGGAGGGTTCGGGGAAGGACATCCTTCGCGTAGCGGTCCGGCGCATCCGCGCCCGCGAGGTCATGGTCGTGGACGAGACAGGGGCAAAACTGGGCGTGATGCCGACCGACGTCGCCATGCACCGGGCCGAGGAGGCCGGGCTGGACCTCTTCGTGACCGGCGAGGCCGGCGAGCCCAGCCAGGAGACCGCGCGCGAGCTGGGGATCAATTTCATATCGGCGGGACATTACAACACCGAAAAAGACGGCGTCAGGAACCTCGGCCGGCTGCTCGCGCGCCGGTTCCGCGTCGCCGCCTCCTTCATCGACGTGCCTAATCCCGTCTAAGGAGAACGCATGACAAGATCACCCAGCGGCTTTCGCGCCGTCGCGGCCGCGGCGGCGGTCCTATACGTCTGCGCCTGCTCGGCCCGTCCCAGGCCGGCCGCCCCGCCGCCGGCGGACCCGCTGGCGGCGGTGGTCTCAGCCATACTGGACAAGACCCCTTACATACCCGAACGCACCCTGGCCGTCTACGACATCGCCGGCGTTTCAGGCGAAACGACCCCCGAGGGAAAACTGGTGGCCGAGCGGCTGACCTCCAGGCTGGCCTCCTCGGGAGAGGTGAGAGTGATAGAGCGGCGGAGGCTGGAAGCGGCGATGAGGGAACTGAGCCTCTCGGCCTCCGGCGCCGTGGACGAGGCGGGGCTGGCGAAAGCGGGTTTCATCTCGGGAGCCGGCGCCGTGGTGACCGGCACGCTGGCCCGGCTCAACTCGGGGTACGAGCTCAACGCGCGGGTCATAAACGTGGTCACCGGGGACGTTATCGCGGCGGCGACGGCGCTGCTGCATATCGACCTGGCCCCGGGCGGCGGCGCGGTGCGGCGGATGCCGGCGCCCCGGCCGGCCCCTTCCTCCGCCCTGGAGAACTCCGCGGAGCCGCCGCCCGGGTGGAAGATCTGGCCTGGCCGGGGAAAACTCACTTTTCCCGGAGGCGCACCGTACTATTGCCTGGAAACGCGGCAGCACGATTACCTGTCATCCCCAAAGGAAGGATATTTTCCCGGGATATTGATGTCGCGGGATATACGGGGCGAGAACTGGGAGGTGGAAGGCTCCGCCGATTACCGTATGTCCGGGGTCGGGGGCAACTGGCTATCGGTCTTCGTCTGGTTCGGGGAGAAAGATATACGGCCGGCGATAAACGACGGGATCCTGTCCCTCGTCGCCAGGAGGAACCAGAATACGGGATACGGGCTCAGCAACTTTACTTTACACTACGAGCCGGGCGGCGAAGCGGCGATACTGGGACCTTCGGTGCGCCATATACGGATAAAAAGAGAAGGGAAGATGTTCAGCCTTCACTGGAGCGAAGACGGGGAGACTTATCACAAGGAGGTCTCCATCTTCTCTCCCGGCGCGGCCGCGGCGCCGGCGCAGAAGATAGTTCTGGGAGGCCAGGCGTTCGGCTCCACCTCCTCCTGCGCAGATTACGAATATATAAAACTGAACGGCGAACCGCTGTTCTGACCCGGCGTCAGCCGCGCGTCAGCAGGGCGCAGGGGAAGGCGGCGAAGAGGTCCTTTAGCGCGGCGGACTCCCGGACTTCCAGGGTCCGGCCGGAGAATACGTCGGTAAAAGTCCCCCTAAGTTCCGGCGGCAGGACCAGCCGCGTATCCTGCCAGATCTCGCCCAGCGGCGGCTGGCCGGCGGGAACGAAGCCGGATATCAGGCGCGGCACCGCGGCCAGTACGGCGCGCCCGTCATGGACGCGCGCGAAAGCGAAAACGCTCCCGGCATGCGCGCCTTCGGCCGCCAGCGGCAGGTACGAGCCGCTCTCGAACACGTCCTTCATCCCCCCGCGCGCGGCCAGCGCGCGCCAGGTCAGGAACAGTTTTATCCTCCCCGACGGCAGGTCCGACAGCAGGCCGGCCATGAGCCCGCCCGGGTCGGCGGAGAGATCCTTTTTCAGTTCCGCCAGCAGGCGGGAGCGCAGCGCGAAGTCCACGGGACGCCGGTTGTCCGGGTCCACCAGGCTGAAGTCCCAGAGTTCGCAGCCCTGGTAGATGTCCGGCACGCCGGGCGCCGCTATCTTCAGCAGCGTCTGCGAGAGCGAGTTGAAAGAGCCGTAGAAGGAAAGCAGCCGCTGGGAATGGAGGAAATCCTCCAGGAACTTATTCTCCGGCCCGGGCTGAAGGGCCCGGTCGATGAAGCCGCGCAGCGCGGACTCGTAATCGGCGTCGGGCTTTATCCAGTTGGTTTCCACCTGCGCCTCGCGCGCGGCCTTGACCGAGTATTCCTTTATCCTCTCCGCGAAATCCGGCATCGGCGCCCCCTCTGCCGGCCAGGCGCCGAGAAGGGTCTGGTAGAGCAGGTACTCGTCGTTGCGCGACGGCATCTCCCTGCCCCCGGCTCCCCGCCGGCGCCCCGCCTGGTTCAGCCTGGACCAGCGGCGCAGGGCGGCGTACCATTCCCCGGGCGTCTCCGAGAGGACGTTTATCCGGGCGCGCACGTCCTCGCTGCGCTTGGTATCGTGCGTCGAGGTGCAGTTCATCGTCAGCGGCGTACGGGCGGCCCGGCCCGCCAGGAAAGAGTGGACTTCTTCCGGGGCGAAACCGAAAAGGTCGGGCGAACCCCCGACCTCATTGAGAGAACCGAGCCGGTTATAGATGTAGAGAATGGTATCCTCGAAGCCCTTGGCCATCAGCGGCGCGGTGTACTGCTGGAAAGCCCTCACGCAGGGCAGGATACTGTCCGCGCTCTCCCCCTCAAGTGATTTGTGGCCGCCCATCATCAGGAAAGCCTCGATGAAGTTGAGCTCGTAGCCGAAGTCCGGAAGCCGGCGCCTGGCCCCCTCTACGGCGGTCTTTATAACCGAGCGCTCCGCTTCCGTCGGCCCCTGCGGGCCGTTGACGTAGGTGCGGTAGACCGGAAAATTGGCCATGATCTCCACCAGCGCGCGCCGCAGGCCGTAAAGAGTGATGTCCCTCCCGTAGCGGTCGTCCGCGGCGGACCTCTTCATCATGTGGGCGAGGTTGTCGATATTGCCGGCCAGGTGCCGGCTTATGATCATCCGCTTCTTGGCCACGACCATCTCGTCGTAGCGCGTCTCCAGCTTCGTGAAGCGGTAATAGAGGCGGCTGAACTCCTTGTCGCTCTCCCGCCGGCAGAACAGGCCGTTGGCGTAATTGGTGAAATCGTAGCCGGTCGTGCCCTGTATCGGCCAGTCGGCGGGCAGTTCCTCGCCGGGCGCCAGTATCTTCTCCACCGCCAGGTAGACGTCCGGACCCGCGGCCTCCCGCAGCCGGGCCAGGTAGCGCTGCGGGTCCAGCAGGCCGTCCACGTGGTCCACGCGCAGGGCCGTGACCGCGCCCGAGGCGGCCAGCTTCAGCGCGGCCGAATGGACGTGATCGAAGACCGCGGGGTCCTCCACGCGCACGGAGATCAGCTCGTTTATCGTGAAGAAACGGCGGTAATTTATCTCCTCCGCCGCCACCTTCCAGTAGGACGGTCTGAAGAACTGGGACGAGACCAGTCCGTCCAGCGCGTCGAACGAGGCGGAATCCCCTTTGCGGCCGTTGAAGCGCTCCACCGCCGCGTCCGCGTGCGCGCGCACAGCCTCCGAGGAAGAATACAGCTCGCGCAGCTTGCGGCGCGCGTGCGAGCACTGGCCGGCCGAGGCCGGGTCATCCGATTTCAGGCCGCGGAAAAGTCCGACGGTGCCGATATAGCGGGCCAGCTCCGGGCTGTCGGGCCCGAGCGCGGCCTCGAGCGGCGCGATGCCGCCGCCGAACACCGCCTCGTAGCTTTCGACGCGCAGCGGCAGGCGCAGCGCGTAATAGGCCAGCGCCAGGCCCGCCTCGTCGTACACCAGCTTAAGCTCGCCGTTCTCCAGGGCCTCTCCGTAGAACGAGCCGAGGAAGGGCGTCAGTATGCGGCCGCGCAGGTTCTCGTATATATGGTCCCATTCTATGTCGAAGAAGCCCTTGTACGCCGAATAAGGACCTTTCTCCATCACGTCCATCAGCATGGGGTTCTGGCTGTCGTAGGACATATGGTTGGGGACGATGTCCTGCATTATCGAAAGACCCGAACGCTTGAGTTCCTCCGACAGAACGGCCAGGCCCTCCTCCCCTCCGAGTTCCGGGTTTATGACCGACGGGTCCGTCACGTCGTAGCCGTGCATGCTGCCGGCGCGGGCCTTGAAGACGGGCGAGGCGTAGAGATGGCTGACCCCCAGCTCCCTGAGGTAAGGAGCAAGCTCCGCCGCGCGGGCGAACGGGAAGCCCTTGTGCAGCTGCAGGCGATAAGCGGCGAGAGGGATTTTCATATCAGTAACCGAACTTCACCTTCAGGAAATCGCTGTTCTTCCCGAAAAGTTCCAGCCACCGCCGGGCGGCGGCGTCGCCCTCCGCGGCCTTCCGTTTCTCCGGGGCCGCGGGCAGGCCGGACTTGAACATGATGTTCTGCACGCGCCAGAGGTTCATCTCCAGCCCCAGCGGGGCGACGGCCTCCAGCAGGGCGTGCATCTTCTCCAGCGCGGCGTAAGAGGAGGGATCCGCGGCGAAGGAGTCGGCGAAAGCGTTGAGAGTCTCCGTGACGGCGAGACCGAGGGCGGCCCTGTCGACGGCCAGCGAGAAACGGTTTATGACCTCGGCGGCCTTTCCTATGGCGGCTGCGTCGGGCGGATCGGCGGCCAGCGCGGCGCGTATATCTTCGTTGAGTACCGCCTCGGCCGCGGCCGAGAAGCCGCGCGGCAGCGGCACCCGCAGCCGGCTGGTCACGTCGAGTATCGCCGCGTGATGGGTGTAGATCTGGCGGAAGGCGGCGGAGATCTCGGACCTGGCGCCCGAAAAGATCTGGTCTATGACCTTGCGCTGCTCGTCCCGGAAAAGGTGCCAGAGCGAATAGCTCCCTTTGGGGAAGCTCTGGTCGATCACCCGGGTCATGTCGGCCAGGTTGCCGGCGGCGAAGGCGTCCTTCATGGCGTCCCTCATGGCGGTGAAGGCGTCGGCGCCCATGAACTCCCGCGCCGCGCCCAGCAGGTTATAGCCGCCCAGGTAGAGCATGACGAAACTGACCTCGTCGGACTCGGTCGTTATCCCGGACTTTATCTCCACCCGGCCCACCGCCAGGCGCTGCTGCCCGGATTCGAGCACTTCCAGTTCCCGGCTTTTGACCGCGTAGCAGTAGATGTCCGTGTCGCCGGGGTCGCGCTCGAATATCGAAGAGGCCCCGTAATGGACTCCCACCCTGAGCAGGTCCAGCGCCGCGGGCTTTACGAACATCTCGTAGACCTTGCGGCCGTCGGAGAACCCGGGGACGTTGCTCGGGGCGCGGGCGAGCAGGTCCAGGAAGCCCGGCTCCAGGTCCACGCCCGCGGCCTGCCGGCCCAGCTGGGCGGCGCGGGCCGCGTAGCCCATGACCTGCACGGTCTCGATACCCGAGACCTCGTCGAAGAACCAGCCGCAGCTGGTGTACATAAGCATCGCGTTGCGCTGCATCTCGAGCAGGCGTATCGCCGCCAACCGTTCTTCGGGCGACAGTTCCTTCGCCGCGTGCGCCGCGAAGAAAGCGGCGAGAGACTCCTCCGATCTGTCCAGCAGGACGTCTATATAGGCGTCGCGGGCCGCCCACGGGTCTTTGAGCAGTCCCGCGGTCTTCTCCTCGTAGAGACTGGAGAGATTGTCGCGCAGCCAGTCCAGCGCGGCGCGCAGCGGCGCCCGCCATTTCTGATGCCAGCCCTGTCTGCCCGAATTGCAGCCGCAGTCCGAGCGCCAGCGCTCCACGCCGTGTACGCAGCTCCAGGAGGAATTATCCCAGATCTCGGCCTCCCATTGCGGCGGATGCTTCTCCAGGAACTCGCCGTAGACCGTAAGCTTCAGGCCGGCGGCGGCCTCGATATTGGAGAGGCAGTAGGCCAGCGCCATATCGCCGTGCCTGTGGTGATGGCCGTAGGTCTCGCCGTCGGTGGCGATATGCGAGAGCTGGGGATCCTCGGGCTCCGCGTCCAGCGCGCCGCCGAGGCGGCCCATGAACACGCCGCCGTCGTTGAGCATGCCGTTGAAGGCTATCTCGCGGGAAAGCGGACCGTCGTAAAAGAAGAGGGCTATCGAGGCGCCGGACGGCAGCCGGCAGAGATAAGGCCGGCGCGGGTCGACCTTGCCGCCCGCGACATCGTGCCAGTCCTTCTCGCCGGTCCTGCGGACGCGTTTCGCCTGGCCCGGCGCGAGTACGGTGAACTTCACTCCCTCCGCGGCCAGGGCCTCGAGCGTGGCCAGGTCGGCGGCCGTTTCGGGCAGCCAGATCCCCTCGGACTTCCGCCCGAAGCGGCGCTCGAAATCGCGCAGGCCCCAGAGCACCTGCGTGCGCTTGTCGCGGGCGTTGGCCAGCGGCATTATCATATGGTTGTAGCACTGCGCTATGGCCGGGCCGTGCCCGGAAAAATTCTCCCTGCCTAGCCGGTCCGCCTCCAGCACGGCCTTGTAGGCGCCCGGGCGGCGGCGCTCCAGCCAGCTCAGCAGCGTCGGTCCGAAATTGAAGCTCATCCTGGAATAGTTGCTTACTATGTCGGCCACGCGTCCCTCGCCGTCGAGCAGACGGGAGGCCGTGTTGGGCGCGTAGCATTCCTCGGTTACGCGCTCGTTCCAGTCGTGATGGGGGTGGGCCGAATCCTGGAGCTCCACTTCCTCCAGCCAGGGGTTCTCCCGGGGCGGCTGGTAAAAATGGCCGTGTATGCAGGCGTATTTCATATCCATTATCTCCCCCAAAAATATATCCTTAAACTTTCCGGCGCCAGCGGCTCCGCCGCGCGCCGGCCCTCCGAATCCAGTACGGCCTTCCACCGTCCCGGCGGAAGGGCCGGCCGGACGGCGGAGCGGCCGAAATTGAAGACAACGACGCTGGCGGACCGGCCGCGCCGTCGGAAGAGCGAGACGGTCTTCCCGGACCTCTTCACCGAGACGTCCCTCCTCGGCGCGCAGCCGAGCGACGGCTCGCCGCGCCTCAGCGCGATGAGACGGCGGTAGAGGTCCAGCATATCCGCGTGGCCGTCCCGGCTGAGCCTGCCCCAGTCCAGGCGGCTGGCGGCGAAGGCCCCCTCGCCCTGCGGGTCCGGCGGCTCCTTCTTCCACCCGAAGGCGGCGAACTCGCGCTTGCGCCCTTCGCGCACGGCCTTAACCAGCCCGGGATCCCCGTGGCTGACGAAATACTGGAACGGGTTCTTCTCGGCGTACTCCTCGCCCATGAAAAGCATCGGGATATAAGGGGACAGGATGACGGCGCCCGCCGCCAGCTTCAGCCGCCGTTCCCCGGCGAGGCGGGAGAGCCTCTCTCCCAGCAGCCTGTTGCCGACCTGATCGTGATTCTGGGAGCAGACCACGAACTTCCCGGTATGCAGCCCCGCCGAAACGGAGCCGTGACGGCGGCCGCGGTGCGGCGACCAGGCCCAGTCGTAGACGAAGCCGTCGGAAAAGGCCTTGGCCAGCTGGCCGAATTCCCCGAAATCCTCGTAATAACCGCTGCGCTCGCCCGTAAGCAGGGAGTGCAGGGCGTGGTGAAAATCGTCGGACCACTGCGCGTCCATCCCCCAGCCGGCTGGAACGGGGACACCATGCGGCATGGCGTCCCCCGCCGATACCGGCGCCAGCGCGCGGACGTCGTTAAGGTCGCTCTCGGCTATCAGCGACAGCCGGCGGCCGAGCAGGCGGGAGAGGCCCCGCGTCCGCTCCGACAGTTCGGTCAGGAAATGCTTCGCCCCGAAGTCGAAGATGCCGTGCACGGCGTCCAGCCGCAGGGCGTCGATGTGATAATCGCGGAACCACTGCGCGGCGCAGCCGATGAAATATTCGCGGACGGCCGGGCTGCCCGCCCCGTCGTAATTTATCGCGTCTCCCCACGGGGTGCGGTAGCGGTCCGTGAAATACGGGCCGTAGACGCCCAGGTAATTTCCCTCCGGTCCGAGGTGATTATAGACGACGTCCAGTATGACCGCCAGCCCGGCGCGGTGGCAGGCGTCGACCAGCCTCTTGAGGCCGTCCGGGCCGCCGTAGGAGTTCTGCGGGGCGTAGGGGTAGACGCCGTCATAGCCCCAGTTGCGCGGGCCGGGGAACTGGGCGACCGGCATCAGTTCCACCGCGTTCACCCCGAGGCTTTTCAGGTAGGGAAGGCGCGACTCCACGCCCGCGAAATCCCCGGCCGGGGTGAAAGTCCCGGGATGCAGTTCGTAAATTATCATCTTCTCCGGCGCCAGGCCGCGCCAGGCCGCGTCGGACCAGGGGAACGAGGCGTGGTCCACGACCTCCGACGGTCCGTGAACCCCTTCGGGCTGGAACGCGGAGGCCGGGTCGGGGCGCTCGTCCCTCCCGTTCACGGCGTACTTGTATCTGGCGCCCGGGCCGAAGCCGCGGACGAAAGCTTTCCAGTAGCCGCCGCCCGCCTTCTTCATGCGCAGGACCCGGCGGCGCGGCGAATAGATGCGCACCTCCATCCTGTCCGCGGAGGGCGCCCAGACGGTGAAGGCCAGGCCTCCCTTCACGGGCAGCGCTCCCTGCGCGGCGGTGACGACGGAGCCGGTCACGCGGCGGCCTCCGGGGGCGGGACGCATTCCTGCTGCTCGGGACGCAGCAGCAGGCGCAGCAGCCTGGCGGGCACGCGCGCCCAGTCGGGCCTGGCGGCGACGTCGCCCTCCAGTTCGGTGATGGCCCTCTTCATCAGGAACAGCCTCAGCAGGAGCTGGAAATCCTCGGGATTCTGCGGCAGGATCTGCGCTGGCCCCGCCGCCGCCAGGTAGCCGCGCAGGAAGGCCGCGGAGATATGCGAATACCACAGGTCCAGCCACGGCTCCATCGCCGGCAGGTCCTTGAGCGGTATGCCGCCGGTCTGCAGGAACGGCGCGTGGGACGCGTAATAAAGGGACATGAGCGCCCCGGCCACGTCGCGCAGCGGCGAGCGCTTTATGCGGCGCTCGCCGGGCGTCTTGTCCGGGTGGCCCTCGAAGTCCTTGATCACGAAGTCCTTGCCGGTATAGAGCAGCTGGGAGAGCAGGTAGTTGCCGTGTATGCGTATCTTGCGGCAGGCGAACTTCTTCTCGTTGAGGCGCTGCATCGCTTTGAGCAGCTTCGGCTGGCTGTCCAGGACGAACGCCACCTCTTCCCTGACTTCGCCCGGCATCTCCTTGAGCCGCCGGGCCAGGCCGAGGAAGATCTTCTTTGACTGTCCCGCCATGGACTGGAAGATCGAACGCTGGTAAAGCCTGGAGAAATATTCCGGCGCCAGGTCCGGCTCCTGCGCGGCGGACAGCGCGGCGTGCATCTCGCCCGTGCGGCGGCCTATGAGCCCGGCCATCTCCAGGCAGAAGCCGCCGGAGAGGTTGACGAAATCGGCCGGAGCCTCGGCGGGACCGCCGCAGAAAGCCTCGGCCATCGGGGGGGACGCTCCCGCGTCCGCGGGGCGGGACTGCACGGCCTCGTAATAGCGCGAAACTTCCTCGGCCATCAGCGCGAAGGCGTCGCCCTGGTTGGGAACGAAAGAGCGCAGGAAGCCCAGCGTGCCGTAGAACCGGCCGCCGCGCTCCAGGTTCAGCGAGCCGTAATACGCGGCGGCGTTGGCGAACCTGCCGCCGGCGAAGAGCCTGCCCGTTTCCACGTCGGGGCTGATCCCTTCCTCCGCCCGGCGGCACAGCCGCAGGACGCAGCGGGAGCCGTAGGCGACGGTCACCCCGTTGGGGCCGGAACGCAGCACCCGCGTCTCCGGGCCCCGGGCGTCCGGCAGCGGCATGGCCCTGAACGCCGGCGAGGAGGACGCGCGCAGCACCGCTCCTCCCGAACGCAGCCGGCGGCCGGAGGAGAACAGGGCGAGCAGGTCGGAGTGGAAGACCGGATCGTGTCCCGCGTCGTAAAGATATCCCTTCCCGCCGGCGAGTTCCAGCGAGGCCACCAGCGCCTGCGGGTATTTCCTGGCGGCCGCTTCGGCCTTGTCGCCGGCGGCGAAGGCCAGCGGTATCACGTACGTCTCCACCCAGCCCTGCGCGTGCACGGCCTCGACGAGCACCAGCCTGGCGCCGGAGGGAAGTTCGAAGACCTCCATGAGCCGCAGCCTGCGCGGGGCCGAGCCGCGGGTGGCGAAACAGCGGCAGCGCTTCACGTAGGCCGTCAGCGCGGGTTCCAGTCCGCGCGGGCCGATCGCCTCGAAGAAATCCTCCCAGTCCAGGTCCGGCAGCTCCAGGGACGGCAGCGGCTTGTCCCCCACCGGCTCGGCCGGCTGATCGGGCTTGCGCAGCAGGAACCAGTAGCAGTTGTGCACCCCGGGGGTGAAGAGGTACGGCTTCCCGGTTATCGCCGGGAAATCGCTGCCGCTGAACACCTCCGTCGGGATATAGCCCGCGTAGCGGGAGAGGTCGAGCGAGGCGGCCTGGGAGAAGCGCGACAGGTTGGCCGCGAAAAGTATTATCTCGTCGCCGTGGCGCCGCACGAAGGCCAGCACCTTGGCGTTGTCCGACTGCACCAGCTCCAGCGTGCCGCGGCCGAGGGCCTTATAGTTCTCGCGCATGGCTATGACGCGCCGCATCCACCAGAGCAGGGAAGAGAGGTTGCCCTCCTGGCTTTCCGCGTTGACGGCCTCGTAATGGTATTCCGGGTCGGTCACGACAGGCAGGAACAGCTTCTGCGGGTTGGCGCGGGAAAAACCGGCGTTGCGGTCCGGGCTCCACTGCATCGGCGTGCGCACGCCGTTGCGGTCGCCCAGGTAGAAATTGTCGCCCATACCGATCTCGTCGCCGTAGTAGAGCACCGGGGTGCCAGGCAGCGAGAGCAGGAGCATGTTCATCAGCTCTATCTTGCGGCGGTTATTGCCCAGCAGCGGGGCCAGGCGGCGGCGTATGCCCAGGTTTATCCGGGCCTTGGCGTCGCGGGCGTAGATCTTGTACATATAGTCCCGCTCTTCGTCGGTGACCATCTCCAGCGTCAGCTCGTCGTGGTTGCGCAGGAATACCGCCCACTGGCAGTTCTCCGGGATGGCCGGCGTCTGCTCCAGTATGTCGGTCAGGGGGAAGCTGTCCTCCATCCACAGCGACATGAAGAGGCGCGGCATGACGGGAAAATGGAAAGCCATGTTGCACTGGTCCCCGGAGCCGAAATACGCGGCGGCGTCCTCGGGCCACTGGTTGGCCTCGCAGAGCAGCATCCGGTTCTTGTGCTTCGAGTCCATGTGCGCGCGCAGTTTCTTGAGAAAGGCGTGCGTGGCCGGCAGGTTCTCGCAGTTGGTCCCCTCGGCCTCGTAGAGATAGGGCACGGCGTCCAGCCTGAGCCCGTCGACCCCCATGCCCAGCCAGAAATCCACCACCTTGAACAGTTCGCGCTGCACGGCCGGGTTCTCGAAGTTAAGGTCGGGCTGGTGACGGTAGAAGCGGTGCCAGTAGTAGGCCCCGGCCTCCTGGTCCCAGGCCCAGTTGGAGGTCTCGAAATCCTTGAATATTATCCTGGCGTCCCGGTACTTGTCCTCGGTATCGCTCCAGACGTAATAATTCCGGGCCGACGACCCGGGTTTGGCCTTGCGCGCCTTCTGGAACCAGGGATGGTGATCGGAGGTGTGGTTGACCACAAGTTCGGTTATCACCCTCAGGCCGAGGGAGTGCGCCTCGCGCAGGAAGTCCTTAAAATCGCCCATGTCGCCGTAGTCGGGATTAATGCCGTAGTAATCGGAGATGTCGTAGCCGTCGTCCTTGAGCGGCGAGGGATAGAAAGGCAGCAGCCACAGGGCCGTGGCGCCCAGGCTCTTGAGGTACGGCAGCCTGCTTATCAGGCCCCTGAAGTCCCCTATCCCGTCGCTGTTGCTGTCGCAGAACGACTTCACGTGCAGTTCGTAGATCACAGCGTCCTTGTACCAGAGCGGATCGCCGGGAGCGTTCTTCCTCGATGTCATCGTGGTTCTCCGTATTCGAGCCGGGGTATGACCAGGACCAGCGCCGAGAGCGCGAGCACCGCGCAGGCGTTGACCAGTATGCTGAAACCGACCGAACGGCTCTCGGCCAGCAGGCCGTTGAGCATGAAAGTGAGCGGCAGTACCGCGTAGCTGACTGTGGTCAGCACGGAGAAGAAGCGGCCTTTCATCTCCTCCGGCACCGTGCGCTGGAAGAGCGTCAGCACCACCGCGTTGCCGACGCCGAGCGCGGCGCCTATGGCGAAAAGGAGGGCGCAGATGGCCATCCGGTCGGCGGTGAAATAAAGTCCGAGGAAAGGCAGGCCGACGGCCACTACCGAGGCGAAGAACCAGGCGTAGATATCGCGGTAGCCGGACTTGAAGCTCATCGCGACGGCGGCCAGCGCCGCTCCGGCGGCGAAGAAAGTCTCGAACACGGCCAGCCAGCGGACCGAGCCGTTCACGACGAACTTGACTATCATCGGTATCAGTATGAGTATCGGGCCGACGAAGAAGTTAAGGGCGGCGAAAGAGAGCAGCAGGGCCAGCAGCGGCTTGCGGTCCCCGATATAGCGGAGACCCTCTTTCAGCTCGTCCAGGTACGGGGCCTGTTCCCCCCTGCGGGCGCGCAGGTCCGAGGAGATGAACCAGACGACGAGGAAGGACACCGCGTAGGTGGCCGAATTGAAGAAAAAAGCGCCCGCGGCGCCGAGCGCCGCTATCAGGACGCTGCCCAGGGCCGAGCCGAAGACGTTGGAAAGCTGCATCACCGAGGAATCCGCGGCCGTGGCCGCGCCCAGGTGCTCCTCGGAGGTCAGGCGCAGCAGCGAGCTGGACACCGAGGCCTCGAACATAGGCCCGAAACCGGATATCATGAAACACAGGCCGTAGAGCATCCACAACTCCAGCCTGCCGGTCCAGGACAGCAGTCCCAGCGTGAACACCAGCAACAGCCTGGCGGCGTCCGCCCAGAGCATGGACAGCCGCTTGTCGCTGCGGTCCACCAGCGCGCCGAAAAAAGGCCCGAAAAGCACCACGGGCAGGAAGGTCATGGCCATTATCATGCCCAGGTGGAACTTGCCGTGCTCCCCGGCCCCGCTGAGCACCCACCAGGCTATGGCTATGGCGAAGAACTTGTCGCCCACGGCGGAAACGACCCGGCCGGCGAAAAGGCGGCGGAAATCGGGGTAGACCCCCAGGGGATGATTTTTGAGCGCCTTTCTCATTACTAGGGATTTTATAATATAATGGGAGCGGGGATGGCTTCTTACTATAAAAAACTTAAGGCGGACCTGGCGGCGAGCGCCGGGGCCGGCATAATCACGCCCGAGCAGGCCGCGGCGGTATACGAGCGCTCCTACGGCAACAGGACCTTCGCCGCTTTCAAGGCGGCGCACTGGATAGGGGCGGCCGCGGGGCTCTTCGTCGCTCTCGGCATCATCCTGGTAGTGGCCAGCAACTGGGACAAGATAGACGCGGCCACCAAGATGTTCGCCTTCCTGCTGCTTTTCGCCGGCGTGGGCGAGGCCGCCGTCCGCCTGGACGACAGGCCGGCCGCCGCCGCCCCGCTGGAGATGGTCTGGTTCTTCATGCCCATAATCGGCATCGGCCTCTACGCGCAGATCTTCAACCTCAGCGGCGACCCGGTCAAACCTTATCTGCTCTGGGCCGTTCTGGCCGCGCCGGCGGCCCTGCTCTCCCGGCGTCCCTTCGGGGCGTATCTCTGCTCAGTACTCCTTTTCTTCACGCTCTACTCGGGCACGCTGGCGTCTAACAGCATCCTCTCTCTCACGGCCGCGCGGGCCGCCGACGCCCAGCCGCTGTGGCACTGGGCCCTGGCCCTGGCCGTGCTGGCCGGCGGCGTCGCCGTCTACCCCGGCAAAAAACTCTCGCTGCCGCTGGGCGCCTCCGTGGTCTGGCTTTTCGTGATGATGCTCTCCGACACGGCCATCAAGGTCCGCTCGTCCGCCCTGATACTGATCTCCGGCATGTCGCTGGCCGTGCTCTGGCTGACCTACGGCAGCGAGCCGGAGGACGATAATGCGGGCCTGGCTCTCAAGACCTGGCTGGGCGCGGTATACGCCATGACCTTTTTCTGGCACTACAAAGGCGACGAGTACGTGAACCGCTCCGGGGCCGATAGCGCCGCCGGCGGCGCCATAGCCTGGGCGCTGTTCGCCGGCGCCCTGTTCTCCGTGGTCTTCCGTCCCCAGCGCCTGCTGCCCGCCGGCGGCAGGGACGATATGCCGGCGAAGATCCTGCTGGCGGCGTCCATGCTCTGCTCGTTCCTGCTTTTCGACGCCAACGAGGCGACCGCCAAGGCGCTGGCGATCGTCGCGAACCTGATACTCGCCGCCTTCGGCACGGTCTCGATAATGAGCGGGGCCCGCGATTCCAGCGAGAAACAGATAAACCTGGGAGTGGCGGTGCTTACGCTGACCGCCGTCACCCGGTTCATAGACATCTTCGGCACGATGCTCAAGAGCGGCGTGGCCTTCATAGTGACCGGCCTGGCCTTCGGGGCACTGGCCTACTTCGTTAACAAAGGCCGCAAGGCGCTCATAGAGTCGGTGAAAAAATGAACTGGAAAGGGAACGCCAAGTATCTGCGTCTTGTCCTGGGAGCCCAGCTGCTCTTCTTCGCCGCCTGGGGAGGCTGGCTGATCGTCTCCAGGAACACCGATTCCCCCGAGTTCTACCTGGCGACCGAGCCCGTGGACCCTCGCGATCTTTTCAGCGGCACCTATGTCGCGCTTAATTACGAAGTATCCAGGCCGAAGCTGGGCCGTTGCCCGCGCCGCACGCGCGACCTGGGCCGTCTCTTCGTGAAACTGGAGGACAAGGGAAAAAAGGCGGTCACCGCGGCCGGAGAGGTCCCCGTTTACGAAGCGACCGACTGTCACGCGAACCCGCCGCAGGAGCCCGGCTGGGCGAAGGCCGAGATGATATACAGGTTCGGCGGCCCCGTCGCCATGTACGGGATAGAGCGCTTTTACCTTAACGAGAACGATCCGCGCAAGGACGCCAGAAGCGGCTCCGTACTGGCGAAAGCGAAGATAGACCGCAACCACAATTTGGTCCTGCTGGACCTCGTAGAGAAATTCTGACCCTTTCGGAAAAAGGAGACCCCAATGGACAGGACGCAGTTAATGACAAGCATCAGCACCGACTGGGATTCCTTCAGCGGGCTGGATATCGCCGAGAAACTCCCTTATTTCACCCGCAACGAAAGGATCTACGACTGCCTCTTCGCGCAGCAGCTGGGCCGCGAGCGGCTGGAGCATCTCTTCAGGACCGCCGACGCTCTGCGGAAGATGACCAAGACCAAGGAGGGGATGGACATAGCCAACTCGCTGCTCTCGCACAAGCGCGCCATGCTCTACTTCGTACAGCCGTCCACCAGGACCTTCCTCTCCTTCCTCAACGCCTGCCACATCCTGGGCATCAAGACCTCCGAGATACGCGACATGACCACCTCCTCCGAGGTGAAGGGCGAGACCCCCGAGGACACGGTCCGCACTTTCTCCAGCTACGTCGACATGATAATCATGCGTCATCCCGCGCCGGGCTTCGTGGAGAAGACGGCCTGGCTGATGAACCGCACCGATCGTCCCGTGCCGATAATAAACGGCGGCTCCGGCAAGGACCAGCATCCCACGCAGGCGCTGCTGGACGTCTACACCCTCTACAAGAGCTTCGACGGGGAGATAGACGGCAAGACCATCGTGATGGTCGGCGACCTCAAGCGCGGCCGCACGGCCCGCTCGCTCGCCTACCTGATGAAGAACTACAAAGGCGTCAAACTGGCCTTCGTCTCGCCGAAGCAGTTCCGCATGGAGACCGACATCCTCGACTTCCTCCGCAGGCACGATATCCCGTTCACCGAGACCGAGGACTTCGGCTCGGTCATGGGCGAAGCGGACGCGATCTACATGACGCGCATACAGGACGAGCACGACAGGGACGGCGAATCCAGGTCGGTCGATTATTCCCCCTTCTACTTCAAGAAGGAGCACCTGAACGTCATAAAGAAGGACTGCGTGCTGCTGCACCCGCTGCCGCGGCGTTTCGAGATAGACCCGGCCGTGGACGAGGACAAGCGGGCCATCTACTGGCGGCAGGAGCGCAACGGCATGTGGGTGCGCGCCGCGCTGATAGCCCACATCTTCGGCGTGGACTCCGCGATAGCCCACGAATAGCCCGGGCGCGCCGCGATAAAAAAGCCCCCGGGGAACCGGGGGCTTTTTATTTTCAGGGCCGTGCTCTCACCAGTCGGCCGGTTTATAATCCTTGAGGAACTTCCCCCACATATGCTCGCCGGTGTTGAAGCCGGAGATGATGGGGTCCACTATGCGGGCCGCGCCGTCGACTATATCCAGCGGCGGGTGGAAGCGGTGCTCGCGGACCTTGCGCTCGGCGATATGGACCGGGTCCTCGTCGGTCACCCAGCCGGTGTCCACCGCGTTCATATGTATGCCGTCCGAATAATAATCGGCGGCGGCCGTGCGGGTCATCATGTTCAGCGCGGCCTTGGCCATGTTGGTGTGCGGGTGGCGCGTGGTCTTGAACTTGCGGTAGAACTGCCCCTCCACGGCCGAGACGTTGACTATATGCTTATCCCGCCCGGGTTCGCGCAGCATCAGCGGCTTCAGGCGGGCGTTAAGGATGAAAGGCGCCACGGCGTTGACCAGGTGCACCTCCAGCAGCTCCACGGCGGGCACTTCCGCCATCAGCATGCGCCAGGAGTTGCGCCCGCGCAGGTCCACCTGCTGCAGGTCCTGGTCCAGCCTGCCCTGGGGAAAAAGCCCCTCTTGGGCGGCCAGTTCCTCGGGGAGCAGCGCCACCTGCGAAAGCGCCGCGGCGTGCGTCAGGCCCGCGGACGCCGGCAGAGCGGCGGAAGCGGCGGCGGCCAGGACGCGCGGCCCTGCG
The DNA here is from genome assembly GCA_032251015.1 of Elusimicrobiales bacterium. Taxonomy (GTDB): domain Bacteria; phylum Elusimicrobiota; class Elusimicrobia; order Elusimicrobiales; family UBA9959; genus UBA2231. The sequence continues at coordinate 5,791 of JAVVFK010000010.1, read as the reverse complement.
GCCGGGCCCTCGGGCAGCATGCTGTAGCCGCGCAGGCCCTCGTAGGCGCCCAGCAACCGGCGGGCCGCCTCGGGCATATCGCGCAGCGGTCCGTTCTCCCGCTCCATCATGTGCTTGTAGAAATCCGGCGGCCGGCGGACCGTCTGGCAGGCGTTGTTGACGATGAAATCGAGACGGGACCTGGTCTCGTCCAGGTGGCGGCAGAAAGCCTCCACGCTGGGCGTGTGGCGCAGGTCCAGGCCGAATATCTCGAGCCTGTCCTTCCAGTCGCCGAAATCGGGCTCGGCCGCGTAGCGCATGGCCGCGTCGCGCGGGAAGCGCGTGGTCACTATCAGCGAGGCCCCGGCGCGCAGCAGCTTGATGCCGGCCTGGTAGCCTATCTTGACCCGGCCGCCGGTGAGCAGGGCGGCTCGGCCGCGCAGGTCGGCGGTCTCGGCGCGTTTGCCGAAATTGAATTCCGCGCAGGCGGGGCAGAGCTGGTCGTAAAAATGGTGCAGGTCGCTGTAATCGGTCTTGCAGACGTAGCAGTTGCGCTCGGCGCGGGACGGGGCGGCCTCCGGCTCCGCGGCCGCGTCGGCGGTAAAACCCGCGGGAGCCGTGTAATTCGGGGTGGTGAAGACGGTCTGACGGCGGAGCTTCCTGATACCGGTCGTGGACAGCACCGCCTCGGCCTTCGCCAGCCGCTCTTCCCTGCGCCTGCGCTGCACGGCCTTGAGCATCCGGCGCCTGGCCCTGGCGTCGGGCCTGGAGACCTCGCCCGCGGCCTTGATCAGGCGGTTGGTCTCCTCGCCGGAGACGCCGGCCAGCAGGGCGCGGTCGGCAGCCACGGCTTCCAGCAGGGCCGCCGCGTCGCTTATCCTGCGGGCTATATCGTCCTTGTTCTCTTCCATACGGTGGCTATATGATATAAAAAACCCCCGGGGGGCCGGGGGTTTTTCATGTTCTCCGGCCCGCGTCAGTCGCTGAGCGTGGAGGGGTTCGCGAAGCGGTCGCGCAGCGCGACGGCCGTGTTGTTGTAGTGGGAGTAAGCCTGCCCGACCTCGGGGCTGTAGACGTTGTAGGTGCTGGAGACGTTCTCCTCGCCCTTGATGCGCTTGTCGGTCTGGAAGTAGAGACCGGCGTGCAGGTTCTCCGGGCTGACCAGCTGTATGACGATCTGCATCATGTTCTCGTAGCCCAGGCGGCTCTTGCCGCGGCCGCTCATGACGCTCGAGAGCTTCTCGGACTTGGCGCGCCAGTCGCTCTCGTCGCGGACCGAGAAGATATCGGAGATTATCCTGGATACTTTGTAGCAGGTCTGCCGGACCACGTCTATCGGGTCGAACTCGTCGCGCTCGTAACCGCGCAGCAGCTTGCGCGCCGCCTTCCAGTCGTACTCGACCTTACCGTCTTCCTCGACGCGCAGCAGGTGGCGCACTTTGTCCATGATCTCGCGGTCGAGGCCCTCCATCACGTTGAGCGCGGCCCGGAGCACCAGGTCGCCGGAGGCGCCCAGTATGTCGCGCACGGCGGTCTTGGTGAAGACCAGGGAGAAGGACATTATGGCGGATCTGTAGCGCTTGGAATCTATGACCGGGCGGCCCCATTCGTCGGTCTCGGTCGAATTGGCCGGGTCCAGCCTGGGGAACAGCGAGTCCGTGTCGATAACGTACTCGGCGTTGGTGCCCTCGCCCATGGCGCCGGCGTACTTGAGGATCTCGTTCATCCGCTCTATCATTCCGCGCGCCTTGGTCTCGTCGTGCTTCACGTAGCCCTCGTAGCGCTGGTAAACGACCGCGGCGTCCGACATGGCGCCATCGGCGGCCTCGTAATTCACCACGTACATGCTCTGGTTGGTGGTGTGCTTGAAGACCTTGCCCAGGAAAGGAACGTTTATATTGCTCTCGGAGACGTTGCGGAAGGCGTTGTTGACGTGCATGACCTCGTCCACGCCGGCGACCTGGTAGCGGTCGTAGCGGTGGCCGGTGCTGCCCTCGCGCTGGTAAAGGATGGGCAGCGTTATGTTATGCCCGTTGGAATCGGAATTATGATGGTTGGAGCCGGTGAAGGTGGAGTTAAGACCCAGTTCCTGCCCCACGGTCTGCTCGAACTCGTCCAGCGACTGCGCGCCGGCGGCTATATCGTCCTGCTCGGAATAATCGTGCACCTGCGCGCCGAGCTTTATCAACTTGCGGATGACGGTGAAATCGCCCTTGAGGAAGTCCTCGAGCTTCTCGAGCTGCTCGCGGTTGTTGGCGTCCAGGATGAACTCCATGAGGATCTTCTTGCCCTTGGTGCGGGTGCGGGAGAGGCCGAATTTGAAGGCGACGTATTTATTGAATTCCTTTACCAGGGTCCGGTTGAGCTCCTTGGTGAAGAAGTTCTCGGCTTCCGGCAGGCCTATCATGCCCGCGTCGAAGGAGGTGTTGGCCGAGACGCCGCCGCGGGTTATCACGGCCTGGTCCAGGCGGATGCGGAAGCGGAGCTTATTCTCGTCCATCCTGAAAAGGGTCAGGGAGGGCTTCTTCTCGCGGGTATGGCCGAGCGAGAAGGAGAGGGTTATCCAGGGCTGCACGGGGGCGCCGACGCCGCCGTTGACGGAGACGCTGAAAACGGCGGGGAACTTCCAGATCTCGCCGGGCTGCATGGCGCCTATGCGCTTGGCCGATACGGGGAGGATGGTCTTCACGGTGCGGACGTCGAGTATGGTAAGTATCTCTTTACAGTACTTGACGCTCTTGAGCTTGCGCACGACCACCGATTTGCCCTCCAGGCGGCCGCCGATGCCGATATTGAAGGGATGACCGCCCACGTCCAGTATGTCGCCGAAGGTGTGGCCCGCGTCCAGTTTGACGCCGACTTCGTCCACCAGGGCTATGCGGTTGTCGGGGTACTGCTTAAGGAAGCGCTTGAACTTGCCCTCTATGCCGCCCACCGGGTCGAAATCGACGCCCTCGCTGATGTCGGGCTTTATCTCTTTGCAGACGTCGTCGAAAACGTCTTCCTTGAGGTCTTCCCAGAAATGGAGCAGTTCGTTGTTGGAGGGATCGGGCTGCGTCGGCTGCGGCTGGGGGTCCTTGACCTCCGGCACTTCCACCCCGGCTTTCATGGTGGAGAGCAGCTCCCCCATGTCGGCCGCGCCGCCGCGGAAGATATCCAGTTCGCCCTGCGAGGCTAGCGCCTGCGAGGCGGGCAACTGGGCTATGAAAAGGGCTATAAGTGCTTTGAGAATAGATTTCGGGGTTTTGATCATGCCTATAGTTTAGCCTTTCCCCGGCTCTTCCAATAGAAGCATAAGGCCCAGTGAGGCCGACTATTCCTGCCTATTAAAATATAGGCCCCTGCGCCCCCCTCTCTGGGCCCTACGGTCCCGCCCGGCCGCCGGCCGGAGGAGCAAGACCCTATTTTTGTTAGAATGATTCCCGGGATCCCCCTGAAACCATATGAAAACACGCCATCTCACCGTACTTCTTACCGATATCAAAGGATTCACCTCCAGGACCGCCTCGGGCTCGCGGTCGGACATGGTGGCGCTGCTGCGCAAGCACAAGGAACTGGTGATGCCGGCCCTGGAAAAGTTCAGGGGCACGCTGGTCAAGACCATCGGGGACGCCTTCCTGGTCGCGTTCGACAGCCCCACCGACGCCGTACTCTGCGGCGTGGAGATACAGGAGATACTCGAGGCTCACAACTCCGAGAAGACCGGAGCGGAGCGCATAGAGATACGCATCGCCATAAATTCCGGCGAGATGGCCGTTGCCGAGGACGGGGACATCTTCGGCGACGCCGTGAACATAACCGCGCGCCTTGAAAGCATAGCCGAGCCGGGCGAAGTATTCTTTACCGAGTCCGTCTACCTGACGATGAACAAGCGGGAAGTGCCGTCCAGCGAGATAGGCTACCGCCAGTTCAAGGGGATACCCGAGCGGATAAAGGTCTTCCGAGTGCTGCGCGAGATCCCGGTGGGCGCCCAGGGCGTGGCGCCCGCGCGGGAGGACCGGGCCGGGGGAACGTCCGGCGGGACAGCCTCAGCGCCCGCGCCGGACCGGCGGGCCGGCTTTTGGCGGCGCGCGGCCGCCCTGCTGCTGGACGCCGTCATATTCGCGATGATAATAGGGACGCTGGGCATACGGGCGTGCGTCCCCACGGCGAGCGTATCCTCGGAAGAGACCAGGGAAGCCCCGCCGGTCGTGGACGTGGAAAATATCCGGGTTAACAAGGGCGGCATCAAGTTGGAAGGCGCCGGCGGAGAGGCCATAGATATAGGAAGGAACGGCGTGAAGATACTCGGCCCGGACGGCAGGCACTGGCGGTCGCACAGCCGGGTGAGCGCCGGCATCGGGCAGGACGGCAAGAAAGTGCCCGTCGCCATGCTGCTATGGGCGCTCTACGGCGGACTGCTTATCTGGCGCTTCGGCGCCACGCCGGGCAAGATGATAATGAAGATCAGGATAGTCGACAGCGAGACCGGCGGAAAAGTGGAGGTGGACAAGTCCTTCCTGCGCTCCTTCTTCTCGCTGGTCTCTCTTTTCCTGATGCTGGGCTACATCTGGGCGGCCTGGCAAAAGGAAGGCCGCACCTGGCACGATATCATAGCGGGCACGCGGGCGATAAAAATATAGACGCGTCCCTCCGCAAAAAAAAGGCCGGCCCCGGAGCCGGCTTTTTTATTTTAACGGGAAACGGGCTTTATCTCGGTGGGTTTGATCTCGGTAGACCCAGCGGATCCGGCGGATCCGCTGAAACCGCCGCCGATGGAGCTCTTAAGCCTGGGCATCGGCGCGCGGTTCTCCGCCGCGGCGGCGGAATTGGTGTTTATGAAATCGGCGATCCTGCCGCCGTGTTCGCTGTTGAACCTCGCGATCTCGTCCTCCGCGCGGAGGGTTTCGGCCGGGGATGGCTCCGGTACGGGGTTATTCGCGGCTTCCGGGCCCGGCAACGCGGGGGAATCGATGACCGGCGGGGCCGTGAGCGCGCCGCCGGCGCCCCGGAGGATACCCAGCACCGGGCGCAGCAGCATATAGACGAGAAAGAAACAGAGCGGCGCCAGCGCGGCTATAACGGCTATCTTGAAGACCGACATAGCCACCCGCAGCCGGTGCATATGCCTGTCATAGGCCGCCTTGCCCAGCCGCAGAAGCGTCTCGTCCAGCCGCCCCGTCTTCTCGGCCATCTCCAGGCCCGGGCGGTCTTCGGCCGGCATCACCGGCGCCACGCTCTCCGCGAAACCCCTGCCGGACGAGACCAGCTCCGCCGCCCTGGCGAAGCGGCGGCGAGTGAGCGGGTCGTCGGCGGCGAACTGGTCCAGCACTTCCATCATTGCGCCCAGCGGCAGGCCCGCCTTGAGCAGCAGGCCCGTCGTGGTATAGATGTGGTATAGCCTGGCCTGTTCCGACAGGTAGCGGAAGCCGGGCAGCCAGTGGCCGGCCAGCGAAAGGACTTTGCGGCCCGGTCCGGACCCCAGCGCCGCGCGGGCGGCCAGGAAAAGGACCAGGGCCCCGCCCAGCGCCGCGGGCCAGTGCGCCGAAAGGAAACCCGCCGGGGCGTCCAGCCAGGCCGGACGGGAGGCGACGGCGAGCCCCGCGCTTTCGAGCGGTTTCATTATCAGGGGAAGGGCCTTGAAAGCGAAGAGCAGCAGAATCGCCAGGACCAGCCCGGCGGCGAAAAGCGGATAGATCAGGGCCCGGCCCAGCCGGCGCCGGAATTCCACGCGCACTTCCAGGCAGCTGGCGTAGAGGTCCAGGAACTCGTCGGTCTTGCCCCCCTCCTCGCCGGCGCGCAGCAGGGCCAGGAAAACGGGCGGGAAGCCGCC
>JAVVFK010000109.1:0-7502 GCA_032251015.1 Elusimicrobiales bacterium | reverse complement strand
GACCTGGCCGGGAACGCTCTTCTTCTGCTGCCCGTAACAAAAACAACTATAAATCCGGTTTCCGAAATCACGCGCAACTCCGAGGGAACAATGCAGGGAACCCCAGGGTCCGCTTCGGTGGATTATCTCAGGCATTACCTTATTGCTTCCCTCGGTAGTGTTGTTAATCCCGTTAGCCATATGCTCGCAGCCAACCCCCTGAAATTCACGCCCGGCGCTTTCGCGATCCCCCAGGACACCAGCCGGTGCCCCGCCCCCTATGCTCGCCGCGTCGCCCTTTGCCCGCCGCTTACGCGGCCGGCAAGCGCTCCGTTATACTGAACGGAGTCAATATCCGGCGCGTGGCGGGTAGAGCGGTGGAGTCTATACATCGGCCATCTTAAGTAGTCGCTTTATTTCTCCGATCAATGTTTGAGGCGTGAGCGGCTTCTTCAGGACGGAGACGGCCGAGGCGCGGGCTTCCCCCTGTACGCTTTCCGGCGTGCCGGTGGCGAAGATTATCGGCGTCGGGGACATCATGGTCTTGCGCAGGCGCTCGAAGACCTTCCTCCCTCCCCCTCCCGGCATGTCCACGTCGAGTATGACCAGGTCGGGCTTGACCTCGCCGAAGCGGGTCATGGCGGAGACGGAATCCTCGGCGGTGTGCACCTCGAAGCCTGCGTCGCCGAGCATTCCTTTGTAAAGCTCCAGGATAAAGAGGTCGTCGTCCACGGCGAGTATTTTTTTGCGGGTGGAGCGGTCCCTGCCGATGGCCGCCGAATTGACCAGCCGCGCGACGGCCTCGAGTATGGCCGACGGGCCCATGGGCTTCTTGAGTATCGTGATATTGTTCATGCCGGCCACGGCGGCCAGTTTGTCCGGGAAGCCGGTGATGAACAGGGCCGGGGTGTTCTCTTCCAGCGTCTCGCGGATGAAAGTGATGACGGCCCTGTCCCCGCCGCCGGGAAAATCGGCGTCGAGTATCAGCAGGTCCGGCTTCTCGCCGGTGTAGATCTCTATGGCCGAGGCGAAATCCCGGGCTTTCACGAATTCGTAGCCGGCTTCGGTCAGGATCTGCCGGTAGAACTCCAGCATGTTCGCGTCGTCGTCCACGGCCAGCACTTTCTGCATGGATCCCCCTGCCTACCCCGTTATACGGCTGTAAAAGTCCCAGATGGCGGCGTTCATCGCCTCTGGTCCGAAACGCGGCCGCCCGGCGGCGTCCTTCTCCCGCGTGAACGCGGCTGCGGCCCGGCCCATGGCGGAGCGCAGGTCCGCGTCCCTGGCGAGTTTCGCCGCCGCGGCGGCGATCTGCTCGGGCGCGCGGGGCCGGACCAGTATGGCCGTCTCCCCCTCGCGCACAACGTCGGGTATTCCGCAGACCCGGCTGGCCACTACCGGCAGGCCCATATGCTGCGCCTGCAGGACGGTGCGGCCCATCGCTTCGTTTAGCGAAGGCTGGACGTAGACGTCCATCGCGGAAAGCCAGGAGTAAACGTCTTTCTGGAATCCGGCGAAGAGGCAGTCGTCCATTATGCCCGCGGCCCTGGCGAGGCCGTAGAGGCGGGAACACTCGGCCCCGTCGCCTACGACGAGGAAGAACGGGTTCACCGGGCCGAGTATCTTTTTCAGGGCCCCGGCCGCTTTGACGAAATATTCGACGCCTTTGACGGGCTCCAGCCGGGCGACGGTGCCTATGACGAAACGCCCGGAGGGGACGCCGAGTTCTTTGCGGGAAATTCCGGGCGGGTGCTCCGGCAGGTCCACGCCGCTGTGCGCGACGGTCCACTTTTCCGGCCGGCTTATGCCGGCGGCTATGGATTCCCGCTTCTCCCCCTCCGTCAGCGCCACGAAGCCGTCGGTGAAGCGCGCCGCGAACCTTTCCGCCGCCAGGAAGAGCCGGGTCTTGGCGACGTCGTAATAGCCGTAAAGCAGATGTCCGTGCGGAGTATGCACGACTTTGGCCCCGCAGCCGGCGGCGGCCAGGCGGCCCAGGAAGCCGGCCTTCGAGGTGTGGGTGTGTACGATGTCCGGCCGCAGTTCCCGGAAGATCCTTTTCAGGGCCGCGTAGGCGCGCAGGTCGCGCGGCGGCGATATCTCCCGTACCAGGTCGGGCAGTTCTATCGTGCCGACCGGGGCCGGGACGGACAGCGAACCCCGGCACGGGCCGTGCACCAGCGTGACTTCCATTCCGCGAGCGGCCTGCCAGGCGGCGCTGGAGACGGTGTTCTCCGACGAGCCGCCGGGCTCCAGCCGGGTTATGACGTGGACTATGCGTTTCAATGGGTTTCCATTTCGAAGCCCAGTTTGTACCAGACGGGACATAGCGCCAGGCCCAGCAGTATGTTCCCGGTTATCCAGACCGCCGGCCAGGGGCAGAATACGGGCGCGGGGCTGCCCGTGAGCGCCGAGCCGACGCCTATCAGCAGGCAGAACACCGAGATACCCGCGGTGAACATGGCCGCGACGGATATCGCCAGCCTGCGCGGGCCGTTGTGGACGTGGTCCTCGCACTCCACGGCGATCCGGTGCCAGAAACCTTTGGGCCGCACCAGCTTGTAGAAGTTGTGGAGGTGTTTGCGGTCCTCGGGCCCGAAGAAGTAGATGGCCGAGAGCGACGCGGTCAGCGAGAGGGCCGCCATGATGAGCAGCCGCAGCGCCTGGTCGTCCACCCAGAGCAGCAGCGGCAGAGCCGCTATGGCGGAAACCCCGATGGCGGCTATCTCCGACCAGGCGTTGACGCGCCACCAGAGCCAGCGCATGATGAGTATCGGGCCCATGCCGGCTCCCAGCAGCAGGCTGGCCTGCCAGGCCTGGTTTATCGACGAGAGCTTGGTCATGATGACCAGGGCTATGCCGATGAGCATGATGTTGGAGCCGCGCGCCACCCAGACGAGCGACCTGCCGCTCGGCTCGCGCTTGAGCCAGGCCTGGCATATGATGCGCTTATAGATGTCGTTGGCCCAGTAGGACGAGCCCCAGTTGATGTGGGTGTCCACCGTGGAGGCGAGGGCGGCGAGCATGCCGGTTATCATAAGGCCCTTTACGCCGGGCGGCAGCAGTTCCGCCATGCCCCGGACATAGACGCCTTCGCGGTCGGCCTGCAGCATATCGCCGGCCAGGTTCGCGGCGGGCGGGAACAGTACCAGCAGGCCGAGCCCCAGCGGCAGCCAGAGCAGGCTGCGCAGGAAGACCTGGGTGCCGGTGAAGACTATGGCGGCGGTCTTGGCGTGCTTCTCGTCCTTGCAGGCCATGGAGCGCTGCGCCAGGTATCCTGTGCCGTCGGAGTTGAGCTGTATTATCCATTGCAGCGCGAAGAGCGCCAGCAGCGGGAACGTGACGTTGTGGGCCCGCCCGGGAGTGAAGGCCAGTATCTCCGACGGTTTTATCCCCCCCAGGGTGCCGGCGGCGTATATCTCCTGCAGCCCCGCGTGTATGCCGCTTATCCCGCCGGCCTTGGTGTAGACTATGCCCGCGAAGATCGCCGTGGCGCCCAGCATTATGAAGACCTGCATTACGTCGGTCTGCACGACGCTGCGCAGTCCGCCGGTGGCCGAGTAGAAGGTGGTCACCAGCAGTATGGCCAGCACGGAGATGAGGTTATTGGCGGAGAGCACCATGGCGGCGTCGGTGCCGGCCATTGCCGAGGAGATGTTAAGGCCGACCGCCTGCACCAGGCTGATGAAGGGCCCGAAGAGCCAGGCGGGCAGCCATTCGTTCCAGGGCAGGAAGGGCTCGGCTATGCGCGAGGCGGCGAAGAAGACCCAGGCCAGGACCACGCAGTTGAAAATGGTGCCGAAATAGATCGCTTTGAAGCCGCGCAGTGCCAGGGCGCGGCCGCCGCCGTAGCGTATCTCGGTAAGTTCGGCGTCGGTTATCACGTTGGCGCGGCGCCAGTGGGAGGCCAGGACGAAGCCCATCATGAGGAAAGCGAGGGCGTAGATCCACATCTGCCAGAGGGCGAAGATGCCGGAGACGGCGATTATGCCGGTGACCAGCAGCGGGGTGTCGGCGGCGAACTGGGTGGCCGCCATGCTCAGGCCCGCTTTCCAGCCGGGCAGCGAGCGGCCGGCCAGGAAGTATTCCGTGAGGTCCTTGGACGCCTTGTCCTTGTTGCTGAGGCCCGAGTATACGGAATAGGCGATGAACGCCAGTATGATCGCTATATCTATTCCTGCCATGCTTTACCTCCTGTGTTTAGACGCTGCACGATCCAATTCGGAAAACTATTCCGGGGGCATGTCGAGGCGGCAGCACGCAAGACACGGACTCGCGCGCATAGCGCGTCGGTCCTCGGCTCTCGCGCTTACGATGCTCGCGCCTCCGAGGCGGTCTTGCTTGGCTGCCGCCTCGCCTCCCCCGGTTGTCTCCTTAAGAGAAGCCAAGGGCATCACGCCGACTTCTTTATCTCCTCCAGCGACTCGGCTATCATGTCCGCCGCGTAGTTGAGGTCCTTGGGCGTGTGGCGGTAGCAGACATAGCCGTGATGATAGGGCTGCAGGAACACCTTGCGCCGTATCAACTGGGTGTAGAAGGCCGTGCGGAGCTTCTTGTAGCGCCCCGTCTCGTCCTTGTCGAAAGTGATGTAGGGCATCCAGGGCGATCCGGTGAAGGTCACGGGCAGGCCGCTGCGGCGGACGTGCTTCTTCACCTTGCCGCAGAAGGCCTTGCCGCGCCTGGCGACGACGTCGAGTATTCCGTCGCGCTCCATCATCTCCACCGTCTTGAGCGAGGCCACCATGGCCAGCGAGTTGTTGAAATAGGTCGAGCTGACGAAGGCTTTGCTGACCAGCACGTCCATGATGTCCTTGCGGCCGGCGACCATGCTTATCTCGTAACCGTTGGCCATGGCCTTGCCGAACACCGCTATGTGCGGGGTGACGCCGAAGTACTGCTGGGCGCCGCCCAGCGACATGCGGAAGCCGGTGCGTATCTCGTCGAAGCAGAGCACCGCGCCGTACTGCTCGGCCAGCTTCTTGACCCCTTCCAGGTAGCCGGGGCTGGGCATCTCGACCTCGTGGGCGTTGGGGTGGCCGATCGGCGTCATGATGATGAGCGAGATATCGGAGCCGTGCGCCTTCATGACGTCCTCGAGGCCCTGCAGGTCGTTGTAATGGACTTCAAGAACGTCCTCGTAGGCCTTGGGGAGAACTCCCCCCTTCTGCTCCACGCACCAGTCGTGCCAGCCGTGGTAGCCGCAGCGTACCGTCTTGCCCCTGCCGTTGAAGGCGCGCGCTATGCGGCCGGCCAGCGTGGTGGAGTCGGAGCCGGTCTTGGTGAAGGCGACCTTCTCCGCGCAGGGCACGAGCGAGACCATCTTCTTTGCCAGCGTGTTCTGCACTTCCTGCACTATGGACATGCAGAAGCCCTTGTTCTTTATCTGGTCGATGACCGCGCGGTCCAGCTCCTTCTCGCGGTGGCCGATGATGATAGGGCCGTAGGCGCAGAGCATGTCGATATATTCGTTGCCGTCCACGTCGGTGACCCTGCCGCCCTTGGCCGACTCGAAGAATATCGGGTATTCGCCGGGGACGAAGTTGTAGGGGCGGCGTATGCCCATCATGCCGCCGGGTATCAGTTCCTGGGATTCCCTGTAGAGCCTGTCGGAATTGTCGAGTTTGAGGTGTTCGGCCATGATATGTTCTCCTTTATTTCTTGAGCAGCGTTCTTGCCAGCTTCTTGACCACGAAGGTCGCCACGTCCTCGGCGAAGGTGCCGGGCCCGAAGCCGGCGTCGTAGCCGAGCTCCTTGGCCAGTTTATTGTTCACGCGCGGCCCGCCGATCACCATAACGAGCTTGTCGCGCAGCTTCTCGGCCTCGGCCAGCTCGATAAGGTTGGTCAGGTTGTGTATATGCACGTCCTTCTGCGTTACTATCTGCGAGACAAGCACGGCGTCGGCCTTGAGCTTGCGGGCCTGCTCCAGCAGCTTCTCGTTGGGGACCTGGGAGCCCAGGTTGTAGGCGTCGATCATCGTGTAACGCTCCAGGCCGTAGTGGTGGTCGTAGCCCTTCATGTTCATGATGGCGTCTATGCCGACGGTATGCGCGTCGGTGCCGGTGCACGCCCCCAGTATGACGAGTTTGCGCTTGAAGTGGTCCTCTATGTACTCGTCCACCTGCGCCATGGTCATAGACTTGTCCACGGCCTCGGCGTATTCCACCTTGCTGTAGTCCAGCGCCGTGTCCGTCTTGGCGTAAGCCACGAAGAACGTGAACTCGGGCGAGAGCGGGTGGGCGTGGACTATCTCGGCGTGTTTGAAGCCCAGCTTGAGCACGTACTGGCGGGCGCCTTCCTTGGCGCGGCCGCCGCAGGCCACGGGCAGCGTGAAGGAGAGCTGCACCGCGCCGTCGTCGAGAGTATCACCGTAGGGTTTTATGAACATATATTCTCCTGTTCTCAGCGGCCCATCTTCAGCTTGCGGCGGAGATAGGCGTCCACCGGGTTCCAGTAATGCGGGGTCTTTTTCAGGACGCCGTCGAGGCCTTTGCCGCCGTCCTTGGGGCGCTTGACCTCGGCGAACATGCCCTTCTCGATAGCGTCGAAGATGCCGGTCTTCTCCACCTCGCGGAGCATCTCCACGGTCTCGTCCAGCACCCGGGCGGCGCGCTTTCTTATGATCCCGCCCTTGCGGAACTCCACTTCCGAGTGGAAGTCCGCGATATTGTTGTGGACGTAGCGCGCGTTGGCGATGCCCAGGTAGCGGTCCTGGAGGTAGGGCGTATGTATGGCCTCGGTCAGCATACCCAGCAGTTCGATGCTCTGGCGGGTCGCCCCGGCGACGAAGTTGAACATCGTGTTCATCGCGTAGCCCCGGAAGACGTCGCCGGTCATGAACTTGGTCGGCGGCATGTACTTGAGCGGGTGCACCGGGAAGATCTCCCGGGCCATCAGCGCCTGGGCGTATTCGTAGAGGAATCCGTTCTTCGTCTCCGGGTTCATCTCGAAGGCGTGTCCCAGGCCCATGAGGCGCTCCGGCATGCCCGCGTTGGAGGCGAAGCGCTCGTTTATGAACTGAGAGGCCAGCACCGTGTGCGCCTTCTCTATGGCGTCCGAGGTGGTGAGGTAGTTGTCCTCGCCGGTGTTTATCGTTATGTCGGCGGCCGCGTTTATCATGCGGGAGAAGTGCTGGTCCGTGAAGGTGCGGTACATGTTGATGTCGCGGAACAGGATGCCGTACATCGAGTCGTTGAGCATCATGTCCAGCCGCTCCAGCGCGCCCATGGCCGCGATCTCCGGCATGCAGAGGCCGGAGCAGTAGTTGACCAGGCGGATGTAGCGCTTCTCCTTCGCGGCGGCCTCGTCGAGAGCCTTGCGCATGATGCGGAAGTTCTCCTGGGTGGCGTAGGTGCCGCCGAACCCCTCGGTCGTCGGGCCGTAGGGGACGTAGTCCAAAAGCGATTGGGCGGTGGAGCGGATCACGGCGATGCAGTCCGCACCCATCTCCGCGGCGCTCTGGGCCTGTACCACGTCTTCGTGGATATTTCCGGTGGCCACGATCACGTAGAGCAGGGGCGGCTCGCTC
>JAVVFK010000108.1:0-7599 GCA_032251015.1 Elusimicrobiales bacterium | reverse complement strand
CCTCTAAGGCCTGAGACAAGTCATAGCCAGACGCCAGACAGCGCGGTACGGTGCCGGGATCGGCCCGGCCCCGATACCCGCGCGGACAGAGTTAAAAGACCGGAGACCAGAACATGGAAAATATCACCGAAGCGGCAAGCAGACTTTTCGGCATCGCGAGGCCCAAGAAACGCAAAGAGATAAACTACGCGGACTTCAACGGGATGAAGCTGGGCATAGCCAGCCCCGCGAAGATACGCAACTGGTCCTTCGGCGAGGTCAAGAAGCCCGAGACCATCAATTACCGCACGCTCAAGCCCGAGCGCGACGGCCTGCTCTGCGAGCGCATCTTCGGTCCCTCCAAGGACTACGAGTGCGCCTGCGGCAAGTACCGCTGGGTCAAGTTCAAGGGCGTGGTTTGCGACCGCTGCGGCGTCGAGGTCACCGAAGCCAAGGTTCGCCGCGAGCGCATGGGCCACATTGAGCTGGCCTGCCCGGTCGCGCATATCTGGTTCCTGCGCAAGAGCCCCAGCCGCATCGGCATCCTGCTCGACATGAAGCCGTCGGACCTGGAGAAGGTCGTCTATTACGCGGCCTACGTCGTGCTGGACGATACCAAGGATTCCGTCACCAACCGCGTCGAGCACAAGATCGGCGAAGTGCTGACCGAGAGCCAGCTCAACGAAGTGCGCCGCAAGTTCCCCAAGATCAAGGTCGGCATAGGCGCCAACGCCATACTGGCCCTGCTCGAGCGCATAGACATAAAGAAGGACCTGGACGCCATCAACAAGCAGTTGGTCGACGCCAAGCCGGACGCCGACCGCTCCAAGCTCATCAAGCGCCTCAAGATACTCGAGGGCTTCATGACCAGCGGCAACCGGCCCGAGTGGATGATAATGACCGTCCTGCCCGTGCTGCCGCCGGACCTGCGCCCGCTGGTGCCGCTCGAGGGCGGCCGCTTCGCCACCTCCGACCTCAACGATCTCTACCGGCGCATAATCAACCGCAACAACCGCCTCAAGCATATCGAGGCGCTGCGCGCGCCGCAGGTCATGATCTACAACGAGAAGCGCCTGCTGCAGGAGGCCGTCGACGCGCTGATAGAGAATGGCGCCCGCGGCAAGGTCGTGCTGGGCGCGGCCAACCGCCCGCTCAAGTCCATATCCGACATTCTCAAGGGCAAACAGGGCCGCTTCCGCCAGAACCTGCTGGGCAAACGCGTGGACTATTCCGGCCGCTCCGTCATCGTGGTCGGTCCCGAGCTCAAGCTCAGCCAGTGCGGTCTCCCCAAGGAAATGGCGCTGGAGCTCTTCAAGCCCTTCGTGCTGGCCGAGCTCATCAAGAAGGACTCCATCACGCTGAAGGTAGCCAAGAAGAAGATGGAGCACGCTGACAACGAAATCTGGGACATCCTCGAGAAGGTTACCAAGAGCCATCCCGTCCTGCTTAACCGCGCGCCCACGCTGCACCGCCTGGGCATACAGGCCTTCGAGCCCGTGCTGATCGAGGGTCTCGCCATACAGCTGCATCCGCTCACCTGCGCGGCCTTCAACGCCGACTTCGACGGCGACCAGATGGCCGTCCACGTGCCGATATCGCAGGAAGCGCAGATGGAAGCGCGCATGCTGATGATGGCCACCAATAATATCCTCTCCCCGGCCAGCGGCCGCCCGATAGCGGCGCCGTCCCACGACATGGTGCTGGGCGTCAACTACCTCACCAAGGTCAAGAAAGGCGACGTCGGCGAGGGCCGCGTCTTCGCCGACCGGGAGGAGGCCGTGTCCGTGCATCAGCGCGGCAAGATCGGCCTGCACTCCCGCATACGCGTGCGCGGCGTCACGAACCTGGACAATAAGCCGGTCGCCGAATGGGACGAGAAGAACAACGACTTCACCACCGTCGGCCGCGTGCTCTTCAACGAGGTGGTCCCCAAGGGAGTGGGCTACATCAACAAGACCATCGGCAAGAAGGACCTTTCCGGCCTGGTCGACAGCTGCTACAAGAATCCGGAAGTGGGACACTTCGAGACCGTCAAGCTGCTGGACCAGCTGATGCGCCTGGGCTTCCACTACGCCACGCTGTCGGGCATAAGTATCTCCATAGCGGACATGTCCGCCATCAAGGACAAGGAAGGCCTGATCAAGGCCGCCGAGAAGCAGGTCCGCGAGATCGAAGGGCAGGCCGAGGACGGCATCATCACCGAGAACGAGCGCTACAACAAGGTCGTAGACATCTGGACCCGCGTCACGGACACCGTGGCCGACGGCATGTTCAACGAGATGCAGAAGCAGGAGCAGAAGCCCTACAACGAGAAAGAGAACCGCTTCAACGCCGTCTTCATGATGGCGGACTCCGGCGCCCGCGGCAGCCGCCAGCAGGTCAAGCAGCTGGCCGGCATGCGCGGTCTTATGGCCAAGCCCCAGAAGAAACTCACCGGCGGCATAGGCGAGATCATCGAGAATCCGATCCGCTCCAACTTCCGCGAAGGCCTGACCGTGCTCGAGTACTTCATCTCGACCCACGGCGGACGCAAAGGTCTCTCCGACACGGCGCTCAAGACCGCCGACGCCGGTTACCTCACCCGCCGCCTCGTTGACGTCGCGCATAACGTCGTCATCACCGAGGAGGACTGCGGCACGATCAACGGCGTGGAGGCTATGGCCCTGACCGCCGGCGAGGAGGTCATCGAGTCGCTCGAGGACCGCATCACCGGCCGCATCGTCATGGAGGACGTCAAGGACAGGGATGGCAAGACCGTCCTGGTCAGGAACGGGGAGATCGTCACGCCCGAAGCCGCCGGGGCCATAGTCGCCAGCGGCCGCGAGAGCGTCTTCGTGCGCTCCGTGCTGACCTGCGAATCCGACGTAGGCATCTGCTCCAAGTGCTACGGTCTCAACCTGGCCACCGCAAAGCACGTGGAGGTCGGCGAGGCCGTCGGCATCATAGCCGCGCAGTCCATAGGCGAGCCCGGCACGCAGCTCACCCTGCGCACGTTCCATATCGGCGGTACCGCTTCCCGCGTTATCGAGGAAGCCGCCGTCAAGGTCAAGAAGGACGGCAGGGTCAGGTTCAAGGACCTCCGCACCGTCAAGAACCGCGCCGGCAGCGAGGTCTGCGTCTCGCGCAGCGCGGTGATAGTGATCGAGCACGCCGACAAGACCGAGGAAGAGTTCAAGGTCAGCTACGGCGCCAAGATCAAGGTCACCGACAAGGAGCAGGTCAAAGCCGGCACCGCCATAGCCGAGTGGGACCCGCTGACGATGCCGATAATCACCGAGAAGTCCGGCAAGATCAAGTTCGCCGACGTCAAGGAAGGCGTCACGATGCACGAGGAGCGCAACAAGGTGACCGGCATCATCGAGCGCCGGATCATCGAGCACCGCGGCACCAAGCGCACTCCCCGGATAGTCGTGGACGACGGCGGCAAGGCCGTCGCCTCCTACACGCTGCCGACCGACACCATCATCATCGCCGACAACGGCGAGGAAGTGAAGCAGGGCGACGTCATCGCCAAGCTGCACCGCGAGACCTCCAAGACCAAGGACATCACGGGCGGCCTGCCGCGCGTGGCCGAACTCTTCGAGATCCGCAAGCCCAAGAACGCCGCCATCATCACCAAGATCGAGGGCGTCGTCTCTCTGGGCACCAGCACCAAAGGCCTCATCGAGGTCTCCGTCAAGAACGAGGAGACCGGGCAGGTTGAAACCTACCCCGTTCCCTACGGCAAGCACCTGGTCGTCTACGAGGGCGACCGCGTGGCCGTGGGCGAGGCGCTGACCGACGGCGCGGTGGACATGCACGACCTGCTCTCCGTTAAGGGCATCAAGGAAGTGCAGAACTACATAGTCAACGCCATACAGGAAGTCTACCGCCTGCAGGGCGTCAACATAAACGACAAGTACATCGAGATAATAGTCCGGCAGATGCTGTCCAACGTGAAGATCACCGAGCCGGGCGGGACCTCCTTCCTTAAGGGGGAGATCGTGCATAAGACCGCCTTCAAACAGGAGAACCTGCGCGTGGCGGAGAGCGGTCACCAGCCGGCGCAGGCCGAGCCGGTGCTGCTGGGCATCTCGAAGGCGTCGCTCGCCAGCGAGTCGTTCATCTCGGCCGCCAGCTTCCAGGAGACCACCCGGGTGCTGACGGACGCGGCCACCACCAACAAGGTGGATCATTTGAAAGGCCTCAAGGAAAATGTTATAATTGGACATTTGGTGCCCGCCGGGAGCGGCTTCGCGGCCAGGTCCGCGGAACTGGAAGCTATAGCCCAGGCGGCGTCTAAGAAGGAGTAAGTTCGTTTTATGGCTACAATAAACCAGCTTATAAGGCACGGCCGCGAAGAGCTGCCGCAGTTCAGCAAGGCACCGGCGCTCATGTCGTGCCCCCAGCGGCGCGGCGTCTGCACCCGCGTCTACACCACCACCCCGAAGAAGCCGAACTCGGCGCTGCGCAAGGTGGCCCGCGTGAAACTCACCTCCAAGGTTGAGGTGACCGCTTATATCCCCGGAGAGGGGCATAACCTGCAGGAGCACTCCATAGTGCTCGTGCGCGGCGGCCGCGTCAAGGACCTGCCGGGCGTGCGTTACCATATCGTCCGCGGCGCTTTGGACGCCTCCGGCGTGGAGAACAGGCGCCAGGGCCGCTCGCTCTACGGCGCGAAGAGGCCCAAGCCGGGCGCAGCCAAGAAGTAATACAACCCAGGAGAACAAAGATATGCCAAGGAAAGGTTTAAGGCCCCGCGACAGGAGACCCGCTCCGCCGGCCGACTTCAGGTTCAACTCCGTTCTGATATCCCGTCTCGTCAACAGGATCAACTTCCAGGGGAAGAAGGTGGCTTCCGAGAAGGTGGTCTACGGCGCGATGGACATAGTCAAAGAGAAGACCAAGGAAGATCCGATGATGGTCTTCACCAAGGCCGTCGAGAACGTCAGGCCGCTCCTCGAGATCCGGCCCCGCCGCGTGGGCGGAGCCAACTATCAGGTGCCGATAGAGGTCAAGCCGGCCCGCGGTACCGCCCTGGCGATGCAGTGGATGCTCAAGGCCGCGCGCGAACGCGCCGGCGCCCCGATGTCCGCCCGCCTGGCGGAGGAGATCCTGCTGGCCTATAAGAAGGAAGGCGCCGCTTTCAAGAAGCGCGAGGATACCCACAAGATGGCCGAGGCCAACCGGGCCTTCGCTCATTTCCGCTGGTGGTGATTTTTTCGGGCGGTACCGGGACACCATGCGGAATGGTGTCCCTTGCCGATGCGGGGGAGTAAAAAGCAAAAGGATTGTACATGGCGACAGATCTCAGAAAACTCAGGAACCTCGGTATCATAGCCCACATCGACGCGGGCAAGACCACCACCAGCGAGCGCATTCTCTATTACACGGGCAAGTCCCATAAGATAGGCGAAGTGCACGACGGCGCCGCCGTGACCGACTGGATGCCCCAGGAGCGCGAGCGCGGCATCACCATCACCGCCGCCGCCATCACCACGCAGTGGAAGGATTACACGGTCAACATAATCGACACCCCCGGCCACGTCGACTTCACGGCCGAGGTCGAGCGCTCGCTGCGAGTCCTCGACGGCGCCGTAACGGTGTTCGACGGCGTGCAGGGCGTGGAGCCCCAGTCCGAGACCGTCTGGCGCCAGGCCGACCGCTACCATGTTCCCCGTGTCGCCTACATTAACAAGATGGACCGTATTGGCGCGGATTTCTACATGTCCGCCAATTCCATAATCGAGAAGCTGGGCGCCAACGCCGCCCCCATACAGCTGCCGATAGGCGTCACCGAGACCTTCAAGGGCCTGGTGGACCTGGTCAAGATGAAGGCCGTGATCTGGACCGGCGACCAGCTGGGCGCCGACTTCCACGAGGAAGAGATCCCCGCCGACATGGCCGAGATGGCTAAAAAATACCGCGACAACATGATCGAAAAGATCTCCGATTTCGACGAGAAGATCATGGAACGCTACCTGGCCGGCGATACCAGTTTCACGGAAGAGGAGCTTAAGGCCGCAATCCGCAAGGGCACGCTGTCCTGCAAGTTCTTCCCGGTCCTCTGCGGCTCTTCCTATAAGAACAAGGGCGTGCAGCCCATGCTCGACGCCGTCATCGACTTCCTGCCGTCCCCGCTGGACGTTCCGGCCATCCGGGGCGTGGACTGCAACACGGGCGAGGAAGCCGAGCGCAAGTCCGACGATGCGGAGCCGTTCTCGGCCCTGCTGTTCAAGATCCAGACCGACCCCTACGTGGGAAAACTGACCTTCTTCCGCGTCTATTCCGGCGTACTGAAGACCGGCGACAGCGTCTATTTCGCCCGCAAGCGTGCGACCGAGCGCATCGGCCGCATCCTGCGCATGCACGCCGACAAGCGCGAGGAGATCAAGGAAGTCCACGCCGGCGATATCGCCGCGACCGTGGCCGTCAAGAACTCCTATGTCGGCGAGACCATCTGCTCCCCCGAGCGCCCGATAGAGCTCGAGGGCATGAACTTCCCCGAGCCGGTCATCTCGATCGCCATCGAGCCCAAGTCCAAGGAGGACGAGGAAAAAATGGGCGTCGCGATGGGCCGCCTGGCCGAAGAGGACCAGACGTTCCGCATCAAGACCGACGACGAGACCTCGCAGACCATCATCTCCGGCATGGGCGAGCTGCACCTGGACATCATCGTGGACCGTCTCAAGCGCGAGTTCAACGTGCAGGCCAATGTCGGCAAGCCCCAGGTCGCTTTCCGCGAGACCGTAAGGAAAGCCGTGGAGATGGAAGGCAAGTTCATCCGCCAGTCCGGCGGCCGCGGACAGTACGGCCACGTCTGGCTGAAGGTG
Source organism: Elusimicrobiales bacterium (assembly GCA_032251015.1). Classification (GTDB taxonomy): domain Bacteria; phylum Elusimicrobiota; class Elusimicrobia; order Elusimicrobiales; family UBA9959; genus UBA2231. Next base: position 808 of record JAVVFK010000108.1, on the reverse strand, counting down.
GAGCCTCAGCCGACCGGCAAGGGCTTCGAGTTCGTCGACGCCATCAAGCAGGGCCGCATCCCCAAGGAATTCATCCCCGCCGTGGAAAAGGGCTGCCGCGAAGCTCTCGACGGCGGCGCGATAGCGGGCTTCCCGATAGTGGATATCAAGGCGACGCTGTTCGACGGGTCTTTCCACGAGGTGGACTCCTCCGAAATAGCGTTCAAGATCGCCGGCGCCATGGCGCTGCGCGCGGGCTGCAAGGCCGCCAACCCGGTGCTGCTGGAGCCCATCATGAAGGTCGAGGTCGTCACCCCCGAGGCCAATATGGGCGACGTTATAGGCGACCTGAACTCCCGCCGCGCCAAGATAGCCGAGATGGGCAACCGCGGCAACGTGCGCTTCATACGCGGCACCGTGCCGCTCAGCGAGATGTTCGGCTACGCCACCACCGTGCGCTCGATCTCCCAGGGACGGGCCTCCTTCAGCATGGAGCCCAGCCACTACGAGGACGTTCCGAGCAATATCGCCAAGGGAGTCATAGAGAAGAGGACTCAGGCCGCCGAAACGGTAGAGAAATAAACAAGGAGAAACGTAACTTATGGCTAAAGCGAAATTTGACAGGACCAAGCCCCACGTCAACGTGGGCACCATCGGCCATGTCGACCACGGCAAATCCACGCTGACCACGGCGCTGGTGAAGATCCAGTCCGACAAGGGCCTGGCGCAGATCAAGTCCTACGCCGAAATAACCAAGGGCGGCACCGTGCGCGACGATTCGAAGACGGTCACCATAGCCGTTTCTCACGTCGAGTACGAGACCGAGAAG
>JAVVFK010000107.1:0-7601 GCA_032251015.1 Elusimicrobiales bacterium | reverse complement strand
CCGGGCCATGGCGTAGAAGGTCTTGCGGCCGCTGCCGTAGGCCCGCGGCGAGTAGAGCGTCAGCAGTTCCTCGAAGTTGGCGCTGGCCGTGGCGGGGGTGACGTTCAGTGCCAGGCCGACGGCGTAGCGCGCGCCGAGCGCCGAGAGCCAGGGCAGGTCCTGCGCGAACTGCATGCCCGGCAGCGCCGGGTCGAAGCCGAGGTAAAGCGCCAGCGCGGGGATAAAGGCCAGCAGGGACGCGGCCAGCGCCAGCGGTCCGGAGAAATGTTCCCTGGCGCGCGGCAGCAGGGCGATGAGGACCGCCGCCGTCAAGGGCAGGTATATGGCGATATTGAGCAGGTCGGGGCCTATCCTCATAAGTAATACCCCGCCAGGACGGCCGCCAGCAGCAGGCAGAGGCCGGCCATGAACACTACCGCGTAAAATTGCGCGTTGCCGGTCTGGGCGGCGCCCAGGGTCCGGCCGATGGACATGAAGAGCTGCGCCGTGCCGTTGACGAAGGCGCCGTCTATTATCCGGGAATCGGGCACCCGGAAGGTCCAGTCCGCGAAACGGGACAGGGGTCTGATTATCAGCGCGCCGTAGATCTCGTCGACATAGAACTTGTTATAGACCAGCCGGTGCGTCCGCGGCCAGGCGGCGGCCCAGTCCTGCGCGCGCCGGCCGGTGATGACGAAGGCGGCTATGATGCCCGCGGCCGCCGCCGATACCGAGACGGCTATCATCAGCGCCGAGTGATGATCGGGGGCCGCGCCGGGCTGCAGGAAAGGCAGCAGCCATGCCGCGCCCGCCATGCCGCCGGCGACGGAGAGCGCGGCCAGCAGCCCCATCGGCACGGTCATGACGGCGGGAGATTCGTGGGCGTGTTCCTTGCCGCGGTACTTGTCCATGAAGGCCAGTATCAGCAGGCGCGAGATATAGTAGGCGGTCAGCGCGGCGGTCAGCAGTCCGGTCAGCCAGACGAAGCCCGCGCCGCTGTTGAAGACCTTTTCCAGTATCAGGTCCTTGGAATAGAAGCCGGCCAGCGGCGGCACGCCCGAGATGGCCAGCCAGCCCGTCGCGGTAAGGATGAAGGTGGTCCGCATATGTTTGCGCAGGCCGCCCATCCTGAACAGGTCCTGCTCGCCGGAGAGGCCGTGGATCACCGAGCCGGCCGCCAGGAAGAGCAGGGCCTTGAAGAAGGCGTGGGTGGCGAGGTGGAAGACGCCGGCCGCCCAGGCGCCCGCGCCGACGGCCATGAACATGTAGCCCAGCTGGCTGACGGTGGAATAGGCCAGCACTTTCTTTATATCGCGCTGCGCGGCGGCGATGACGGCGGCCAGGAAGGCGGTGAAGCAGCCCGTGATCAGGACCACGTCGAGCGCCGCCGGGGCGGCCTCGTAGAGGAAGAACATCCGGGCCAGCATATAGACGCCGGCCGTGACCATGGTGGCGGCGTGTATGAGCGCGCTGACCGGCGTGGGGCCGGCCATGGCGTCGGGCAGCCAGACATAGAGCGGGAACTGCGCCGATTTGCCCGTGGCGCCGATAAAGAGCAGTACGCCTATAAGGAAAGCCGCGTTGACGCCGGCGAAGCTGGCGCCGGCCGCCAGGTGCGCGTTGGCCGAGAGCGTGGAGAAGTCCAGGCCGTAGATGCCGCCCGTGTGCATGACGGCGGCCAGCAGCATGAGCCCCGCCAGGAAGCCCGCGTCGCCGATGCGGTTGGTGACGAAGGCTTTCTTGCCGGCCGAGGCTTTCTCCGGGTCCTCGTACCAGAAGCCGATGAGCAGGTACGATGCCAGGCCCACGCCCTCCCAGCCGACGAACATCAGCACCGGGTTGTCGGCCAGCACCAGCAACAGCATGAAGAAGACGAATAGATTAAGATAGGCGAAATATTTATGGACGCACCTGTCGCCGCGCATGTAGCCGATCGAATAGACGTGTATGAGGAAACTCACGCCGCTGACGATCAGCGCCATGACGGTCGAGAGCGGGTCCAGCCGCAGGGCGAAGTCCACCGTAAAAGCCCCGGCGGATATCCAGGTGAACATGGTGTCGCGCAGCAGCCGGTCGGCGGCCGGCAGGTTGAGCAGGTCCGAGAGCGACAGCAGGGCGAAGACGAACGAGAGCAGTACGGCCAGCGAGCCCAGTATCCCCCCCGCGCGCTCGGAAAGCAGACGCTTGCCCATCAGGCCGTTGAGGACGAAGCCGGCCAGCGGCGGCAGTATCATCCATTTCAGGAGCGGGTAGAAATTGCCTTCCATCAGCCTTTAAGCTCCTTGAGGGCGTCTATGTCCAGCGTGCCAAGCCGGCGCCAGATGAGCACCGCCAGCGCCAGGCCCACGCCGACCTCGGCGGCGGCCACGGCGAACATGAAGAGGACCCAGACCTGCGGGTCGGGCGAACCCGGCGCGCGCGAGAAGGCGATCAGCACGATGTTGGCGCCGTTGAGCATGAGTTCCACGCACATCAGCAGGACTATGAGGTTGCGCCTTACCAGGAAGCCGAAGGCCCCGATGGAGAAGACGGCCACGCCCAGGCCGATCATATGGGCCAGTGGTACCGAATCGGTGAGAGGCAGGAAATTCATCATAATTTCTTCTTAGCCGTTATTACGGCCCCCGCTACGCCCGACAGCACCAGCAGCGAGAGCAACTCGAACTGCGGCGCGTATCGGCCGAAGATAAGCCCGGCCTGCTCCGCTATGGAGTAGGGCTCGGGCGCGAGTTTCACGAAAGCGATGAAGAAGCGGGCCGAAGCCAGCATCAGCAGGGCGAAGAGTCCGGCCGCTCCCGCGCCGGCGGCCATCAGCATCAGCCGGGGCAGCGGCGGGGTCTTGAGCGGCGAGTCCTGCCCGGTCATGTGTATAGCCAGGATGAACAGGGCCATGACGGCGCCGGCATAGACTATGATCTGCAGATAACCGGCCAGTTCCGCGCCCAGCAGTATATAGAGGGCGGAAGTGGCCAGCAGCGTGAAGAGCAGGGACAAGGCGCAGTACAGCGGCCGCCGCAGCAGGACGACGCCCGCGGCCCCGGCCAGGACGGCGCCCGAGAGCAGGTAGAAGGCGGCGTTGAGCAGAAGCGGCTTCATTGCTTCTTCACCTTCCGGTCCCATTCGTTGTGCAGCCGGTTGGAGGCGCCCAGCAGGGAGGGCTCGCCGGGCAGATTGCGCAGCAGGTCCCTCTTGGTCAGGAACATATCGTCTCGGGTCAGCGCGCCGCCGGGAATATCCCCGGTGTCCATGGCGATGGCGTCCTCGGGGCAGGCCTCCACGCACATGCCGCACATAACGCAGCGCGAGAGATCTATGTCGAATCCGCGCGGATATTTTTCCACCGGGTTCCCGTCTTTATACTCGCCGGCGGTGATGTCTATGCAGTATGCCGGGCAGGCGGTCTGGCACAAGTAGCAGGCCACGCATTTGGGCGTGCCGTCGGCGCGGACCTTGAGGCGGTGGCGCGTGCGCAGGCGGGCGTTGCCCGGCAGCGGGATGCGCTCCTCCGGGTAGCTTACGGTTACGATATTGGACGGCTTAAAAAGATTGCGGAAGAAATGCTTCAGAGTTACCATGAGCCCGGCGGTCACCTCGGTGACATAGAGGCGCTCCAGGAGCGTCAGCGGGCGGTTGTCGACCTTCTTTATCCTTATCATCCCAGCCACCATATCGCGGCGCCGGTCGCCAGTATATTGAGCAGGGCCAGCGGCAGCAGGCCCTTCCAGCACAGCATCATCAGGTGGTCGAAGCGGAAGCGCGGAAGCGTCCAGCGTATGACCAGCAGCAGCCAGCTGAAGAGAACGGTCTTTACCGAGATGCTGCCGGCCTGCAGCAGCACCACGACGTAATGGTCGAGCGGTATCTCCGCTCCCCACGGGAAGACGAAGCCCGACGCCTGGAGATAAGGCACCTGCCAGCCGCCGAAGAAAAGGGTGGCGGCCAGCATCGAGATGACTATGATCTCGACGAACTCGGAGAACATGAAAGAGGCGAAACGCATCGAGCTGTATTCCAGGAAATAGCCGATGATCTCGCTCTCGCCCTCGACCACGTCGAAGGGAGTACGCTTGTTCTCGGCCTGGGCGGCGGCCAGGAAGAGCAGGAAGGCGAAAGGCTGGTAGACTATGCCCCAGGCCGGCAGCCAGCCGAAGAGCAGCCTGCCCTGGGCGTGCACTATGTCCTGCAGGCTGGCCGTGCCGTAGACCATCAGCAAGCCGACCAGCGTGAGGCCCAGCGCCAATTCGTAGGAGATCATCTGCGCGGCGGCGCGCAGCGAGCCCAGCAGCGCGAAGTTGTTGCGCGAGGCCCAGCCCGCGAGGAAGGCGCCGTAGATGGCCAGCGAAGAAACGGCGAGTATGAAGAGGACGCCCAGGTTGAAATCGGCCACCTGGAGGTTTATCCTCGTTCCGGCGACGTCCAAGTAATTGCCGAAGGGCAGGGCGGCGAAGAGCAGGAGCACCGGGAACAGGGCGGCGAGCGGCGCCAGCGTGAAGAGAACCTTATCCCCCCACCGCGGCACGAAGTCTTCTTTGAATATCAGCTTGAGCCCGTCGGCGGCGGGGTGGAAGAGGCCGCCCAGCGCGAAGCCGAACACCTGGGCGCGGTTGGGGCCTACCCGGTCCTGCATCAGCGCGCTCACCTTGCGCTCGGCCAGCGTCAGCAGCGCGGCGAAGCCCATCACGGCGCCGAAGAGCACGCAGACCTTGAGAAAGGAAACGCCCAGGAAGACCAGCAGGTCTTTGTTGAGGAGGATAAATTCGGGTATAGGCAGCGTCATTTGAGATGGAACTCCGCCTTATCGTCGGAGAGCGGCGCTTCCGCCAGTTCCGGTATCTTCGCCTTGAGTCTCTCCAGCACGGCCGCGCGGGTTTCCAGCCGTATCGGCGCGCCCAGCATGGAAGCTATCCTGTCGGCGGCCTGCCAGACCGGCAGCACGCCTTCGGGGGCCTTCACGGCCGCGCGGGCGCGGCGCAGCCGGCCGGCGTAGTTGATGAAAAGACAGTCGGACTCGAAGTGGCCGGCGGCCGGCAGCACGCAGGCGCGGCCGGGCGCGGGCTCATCGGAGAAAGAGAATACGGAAGAGGGGATGTCGGTCCTGGCCGCTATCAGTGCGGCCTTCACTTCCTCGTTGCGGCCCAGTATGAACTTCACCTCGCCCGAGGCCAGCCGTTCGCTGAACTGCTCGCGGGTATACCCGCCGTAGACCGCGTGCAGCAGGGCGAGGCCGCGGGCGTTGGGCGAATTGTCGGTGTTCATCAGTATGCCGTCTTTTATGCCCGGCTCGGTGCTGAAATGCAGGCAGAAATTCTTGGTCCCGAGGGCCGCGGCCAGTTCGGCCAGCGCCAGGTTGTCCTCGAGCGACATGAAAGGCGAGCCGAATATGGCCACCTGCTCCGGCTTGAGCTTGCCCAGCCGCGAGGCGGCGAAGCGCAGTCCGGCGGCGGGCTTGAGGTTCCCGTCCTCGCAGAAGGCGGCGGCGGGGCGGCCCGGGGCGCGCAGCGATCTATAGGTCATGCGGCCTTCGTCGCAGAGCCAGGGAGGGAAGCCCTCCTCGGGGCGCGGCATGAGGCGGTAGACGATATTGTCCTTGTGGTGCACCTCTATCGGGCAGCCGGTGGCGCAGCCGGCGCAGACCGAGGCGGTGCGCTCCAGGAACCAGACGCGCTTTTTGAACCTGAAATCGGCGGAGGTGAAGGCGCCGACGGGGCAGATGTCGGCTATGTTGAGCGAATAGGGATTGTCCAGCGAGGCACCGGGCTTGAGGTCTATGTAGGAACGGTCGCCGCGTTCGCGCACGCAGAGTTCTTCGGTCTTGGTGACCTCCTCGCAGAAGCGGACGCACCGGGTGCAGAGTATGCAGCGCTCATTGTCGAGCACCAGGTAGTTGCCCACGTCGCGGCGCTTGTGGCGGCGGACCTTGTCGGCCTGCGGGAAGCGGCTCTTGTGGAGGCCGTGCTCCATATAATAATCCTGCAGGCCGCATTCGCCGGCCTGGTCGCAGATGGGGCAGTCAAGCGGGTGGTTGATGAGCAGGAACTCCATCACGTCGCGCCGGGCGGCGCGCACCTTTTCGCTGGAGGTAAGCACCGATATGCCCTCCGAGCACGGGGTGGAGCAGGCGGTGACCAGTTTCTGCCCGCCCTCCAGCTCCACCAGGCAGATGCGGCAGTTGCCGGCGACGCTCAGCGACGGGTGATAGCAGTAGCGGGGTATGAGGACGCCCATGGCCTGGGCGGCCTCGAGTATCGAGGTCCCCGGCTTCACTTCCGTCTCTTTTCCGTCTATCTTCAGTTTCATTCGCGGCTCTTCCCGCAGGTATTGCCGGCGGCGAGGGCGTCGAATTCGTCGCGGAACCTGGTTATAAAACTGACGACGGGCATGGCGAGGGCGTCGGCGAGGGGGCAGATGGTCCGGCCTGCCATATTGTTGGCGATCGACAGGAGCAGGTCGGCGTCGCCGGGCCCGGCCCCGCCTTCCTCGAAGCGGCGCAGGACTTTTTCGGTCCAGCCGGCCCCTTCGCGGCAGGGGGTGCACTGGCCGCAGGATTCGTGATGGTAGAACTTGGCAAGCACCAGCAGGGCGTCCACCATGCAGGTGCCTTCGGCTATTACGATTATCCCCCCCGAGCCCAGCATGGACCCGGAGGCGGCCAGGGACTCGTAGTCGAGCTTCGTGCTCATGGCTTCTTCGGCCGTGAGCACCGGGGTGGATGAGCCGCCGGGGATCACGGCTTTGAGCTTCTTGCCGTCGGCCATGCCGCCGGCGTACTCTTCGAGGAAGGTTTTGAACGGTATCCCCAGTTCGGCCTCGTAGACGCCGGGTTTCTTCACCGGGCCGCTTATAGAGAAAAGTTTTGTCCCGGTGCTCTTGCCCGCGCCGATGCCGGCGTACCAGGCCCCGCCCTTCTCTATGATGGCGGGCACGGCGGCCAGGGTTTCGACATTGTTTATGACCGTGGGGCAGGCGAAGAGGCCCTCTAAGGCGGGGAACGGGGGTTTCAGGCGGGGCAGGCCGCGGCGGCCCTCGATGGATTCCAGCAGGGCTGTCTCTTCGCCGCAGATATAGGCGCCGGCGCCCCTGTGCACGTGCAGGTCGAAGCTGAAATCCGAGCCGAACAACTTGTCGCCGAGGAAGCCGGAAACTTTCGCCTCTCCTATGCATTTCTCCAGGAGGGCCGCCTCGCGGGCGAATTCGCCGCGCACGTAAATATAACCGGTCTTCGCCCCTATGGCCCGGCCGGCGATGGCCATGCCCTCGATGAGCAGATAGGGGTTCATGCGGATCAGCTCGCGGTCCTTGAAGGTGCCGGGCTCGCCCTCGTCGGCATTGCAGACGACGTAACGCTCTTTCGGGCTGTCCTTGGGAATGAAGGACCATTTCAGGCCGGCGGGGAAGCCCGCGCCGCCGCGGCCGCGCAGGCCGGACTTCTTTACCTCGTCGATGATGGCGGCGGGCTCCATTCGGGTGGCTTTTTCGAGCGCGGTCCAGCCGCCGCCGCGCACCTGGTCAAAGGCCGCCTTGAACCCGGTGGGCGTGCGCACCACGCCGTTTGCCAGGTGACAGCCCTCGGTATCGCCCACGGCGTTGAGCGGCATCAGCACCTCGGAGGCAATCTTGCCCGC
>JAVVFK010000106.1:0-7659 GCA_032251015.1 Elusimicrobiales bacterium | reverse complement strand
CCAGGTAGGAGTACTTCTTGGCCGGCCCGGACGCGCGTATCCCGTAGACCATGACGTCGAACTCGGGAAGACTGCCCGAGAGTATGTTCTTTATTTTCCTGAGATAAGCCGGTTCCAGATCTATCATCTTGTCTCCTGTCCCGAACCCTGTCTAAAGTCTATCAAATACCGGGCCCGTTCCGCCGCATTTGCGGCGCTACTTCGCCAGGCTTTTGTCCTTAAGGCCTATCCGGCCCAGCAGCGGCAGTTTTATGGCCGGCCGCAGCAGGTCCACGCCGAAGTTAAGTCCCAGTATATTGGCCTCGAGCCCGTCGGAGAGGCCGGCCGTCACGCCGACCAGGCCGTAGACGGACAACTGCAGCCCGGTGCCGGTCTCGGAAACGTCGGCCAGCCGGGCGCCGCCCAGCCAGTCGCGGCCCACCGCGTTGGGCGGCAGTTCAACGCCTATCTCCGGCACGCTGCGGAGGATGTGGGAAATATAGGTATTGCTGTTGGGGCCGGGCCAGACCCGGTAGAATGACGCGTAGGGATAGGACCGCGAGGCCTCGTCTATCAGCGGGATGATCTTCTCCGCCCTTTCCCCCCGTATATCGAAGAAAAGCCCGGGTTCGTTGCCGTACCAGAGACGGTCCGGCACGTCGTTCTCCACGACCACCGCGCTTGTCGAGCGGCGCAGCCGCCAGCCGACCAGCTGATAGACCCGGTAGTCCGCGGCGTCCTTTTCCTTGACCGAGATCCAGGAGTGCACGGCGAAGACGCCGCGCCAGCGCACGGCCCTGGCCGTGAAACCCTGCACGACCGCGCCGGGGTGTTCCTCCGGCGAAGGCGAAACGCCGGCGCTGCTCCGGTCGGCGGTGCGCCAGTCGCGCCCGCTCCACGGCCTGGCCTCCAGGACGGCCGCCAGCAGCAGCGCCGCGGAAGCCGCGGCTATAAGGGACGGGGCCCGGTATTTCATCCTTAGAGTTTAGCAGTTATCGGCGGCTCGAAATAATATAGAATAGCCGGGGATAGGGTATGAAACGAAAGATACTGCTCGTCGACGACAGCCCGGAGCTGAGAACCGAGTTCCGGCTCTGGTTCCCCGAGTATTCGTTCACTGAAGCGGCCAGCGCCGGGGAAGCCCTGCGCGCGCTGGCCGGGGCCAACGATTTCGATCTCGTCATCATGGACGTGCAGATGCCGGGCATGGACGGACTGACCGCCCTCGAAAGAATAAAGACCGCGGCGCCGCAGAGGCGGGTCCTGGTAATGACAGGCTACAGCAGCAAAGAGACCGCCATAAAAGCCCTTACCGCGAAAGCGGACGGCTACATCGAAAAACCCTTCGATATCAGCACGATGCGCGCCGCTATCGAAAAGCAGATCCTCTCCGCTTCCGGCGCCGCCTCTCCCGGCGAACTGGATATGGAGGGCAAGGTGGAGCATGTGAAGCGTTTCGTGGAGGCCAACTGCCTGGGCCGCGTCTCCCTTAAGGACGCCGCGGCGTCCGTCTTCCTTTCGCCTAAGTACCTGAGCCGCCTTTTCCGCGAGACCACCGGCATGAAATTCGAGGATTTCAAGCTAAAGGCCCGTATGCTGCGGGCCCGCAAGCTGCTCCGTTCCACTTCCATGAGCGTAAAGCAGGTCTCCTCCCGCCTGGGCTATTCCAACGCCGAGTCGTTCATCCGCCAGTTCGAGAAGATAGTCAAGACGACCCCCTCCTGTTACCGCCGCAGCCGCCGCTGCCGTCCCTGACAAGTTTGCCCCCTCTTCCGCGCCGGCCGAGGGGTGGAAATAAGTCAGTATAAAGCGGATTGCCCCAATTGTCCGGACCCGCCCCCCGGGGCTATACTACCAGTGAAGGGCAGTGGAATACGAAACTCGGGCGGGCGGTAATTTTATGGAACGGAATGAAGAAGGGCGGGACGCCGATATAGGCGATATGTTCAGTGACGCTGTGCCTCCTGAAGAGGCGCGCGTTCCGCCTGCCGTACGGCCTTCGGCCGCCAACGGTCTCAGAAAAGCGACCGTGACCCCGCCCCTTACTCCGCACCCGGAACCGGGGCCGCACGCTCCCGCGCCCTCACCGGCGCCCAGGGCCGCCGCCTCCCCCCAGCCCCGTAAAACGCCTCCGCCCGCCAGGACCGTCCTGGTGGTGGATGACAACAAGGATTACAGGGAACTAGTGCGCCATCTGCTGGAAGTGAACCATTACAAGGTGCTGGAGGCCGGCAACGGTATAGAGGCCCTGGCGCTCATCCAGGCTTCCATGCCCGATCTGATGCTGGTCGATTTCAATATGCCCAAGATGAACGGCTATGAACTTATCCAGGAAGTGCGCAGCAACGTCGATACGCACGATATCAAGATAATAATGTTCACCGGGGCCACCAACCGTCAGCACCTGCGCACTCTCAGCATGGACATAACGGAATTCCTTGAGAAGCCGGTCCCCAATATGAAACTCCTGGAAAGTGTTTCGCGCGCTTTGGGACCGCGCCCGGGCGCGCCGCCGAAACCGGCGCCGCGGCCCGCGGAACAGCGGACGGCGGAACCGGCGCCGCCGGAGCAGACCGTGGAGCCCGCTCCCCCGTCCATAGCTATCGAGCGTTTCGAGCAGGAGATGCATTCCCCTGCGCCGGCCCAGGACTACGCCGCCCCGGCGGCTCCTCCTTCGGTTTCCCCGGGGGCCGTCCAGGAAGAACCGGCCCGTCCGGCGGCCATAGAACTTCCGCGGTCCGGGCCCGAACCGCGGCCCGAGCCGCAGGAAGAGCCCGTCACCGAGACCCCGGTAGAGGAAGTGCCGGAGATAGAGGAGACGCTGGCGGAGAACGACAACGAACTGGAGCTGGTGGACACCGCCGCCGAGAACAGGGAAGATGCGAGCGAGACCATAGGCCTGGAGAACCTGGCCAAGGATTCCCCTCTCATACAGAGAGTCAACAAGATACTGACGATGGCCGTGGACATGCGCGCCTCCGACATACACATAGAGCCGCAGGAGACCCGGGTGGTGGTGCGCGCGCGCGTGGACGGCGTGCTCAAGCAGCTTACCACCCTGCCGATATCCATACATCCCCGGCTGACCGCGCGCATAAAGATAATGAGCAGCCTTGTGATAACCGAGCGCCGGCTGCCGCAGGACGGCCAGTTCCGGGTGCAGCTGCGGGGGCAGAAAATAGAGTTCCGCGTCAGCACGCTCCCCTGCCTGAAGGGCGAGAAGATCGTGATGCGCATACTGGGCCAGAGTAAACTCAACTCGGACCTCGGCCAGCTGGCGCTGGGTCCGCGCGAGCGGCACGCGCTGGAGGTGGCGCTGAAAAGTCCCAACGGCCTCATACTCGTGACCGGCCCTACCGGCTCCGGCAAGACCACCACCCTTTACACGATGATAAACGTGCTTAACAAACCCGACGTCAACATCATGACGGCGGAAGACCCCGTGGAATACGAGGTGCCCAACGTCAACCAGGTCAAGATACGGCCTGCCGTCGGGCTTACGTTCGAATCCACCCTGAGGGCCTTCCTGCGCCAGGACCCCGACGTCATGCTGGTAGGCGAGATCCGCGACCTGGAGACGGCCGAGATAGCCATAAAGGCCTCCATAACCGGCCACCTGGTCTTCTCCACGCTGCACACCAACAGCGCCCCGGCCACTATAACAAGGCTGACCCATATGGGCGTGGCCCCGTACCTTGTGGCGGCCAGCGTGAAGATGGTCATAGCCCAGCGCCTGGTGCGAAAGCTCTGCAATCACTGCAAGGCCGCGGCGGCCCTTACAGACGAGGACAAATCCTTCCTCACCGAGAAGGAGGCCGCGCGCCTCGGGCAGATATACCGCCCGGTCGGCTGCCATCATTGCCATCACACGGGTTATTCGGGGCGAAAGCCGGTCTTCGAGGTGATGCCGATAGAGAGTTCGGAGATGCGCAACATGATAACGACCAAGACCGACGTGGACGAGCTCAACCGCCTGGCGATGCGCGAAGGCATGACGTCCCTGCGCGAGGCCGCCCTGGGGGCCGTTGAAACGGGAACGACTTCCATAGGCGAAGCGCTGAAGATAATGATGGGGTGATATTTATGGAACCGCGCGACGACGAATACGGCAGACCCGCGCCTTCCGGCGGAGGAGGGACGGACCCCTATCCCATGTCCTATCCCGGTCTCTGTCATGAGTTCCTGCTTTCCCTGTCCAAGGCCGTGAAATCCGCGGCGCTTTACCGTCTCAGCCATCCGGTCGTCATGAACGCCGTGGGCAAGTCTTTCGCCGATCTTTCCTCCATACTGGCCGCCTCGGGCGCCCGGTCGCTCACTATTTCGTCCGAGAACGAGAACTGGCTTTTCAACGGTGACCTTGTGCCCTCCATCCCCGGCGAATCTCAGAACATCGCCGCTCATTTCAAGAACCATAAGCTGAAAGGCCTGACTTTTCTGGACGGGGTGAAGAGTTTCGAGCTGGGCGCCATATGCGAGTTCTTCGGCACGGCTCCCAAGAACCAGCCGGAAGGTTTCTTCGCGGAATTCATGTCCCAGCGCGGGGTGGAGCATATAAAGCCCGAGTCCGTCCGCTATATCAGGGCCTCGGCCCCCGAGGCGACGCCGGCAGGACCGGCGCCCTCGGATAACGCGCGGCAGCCTGGCGCGCCGCAGGCCCCCCGGCCGGTCCCTTCCCCGGGCGCCGGGTCGGCCCAGTCCGCGGGCGGCTCTTCGGCGCCGGTGCGGGCCGGTTCGCCTGGCGGGTTCGCCGCCGCCCCCGCGGCGCCTAAAATCGCCGTTATGGTGGCGCCGGCGGGGCACGGCACTTCCGCGCAAAACTCTTCCCCTTTCATGCCCGAAGATAAGAAGCCGTACGGCGCCGGTCCCGGCGCCGGCCGACCGGGCGTCCCGTCGTCCGCCGCCCCGGCACCCGCCCCGGTAGGGGCGGCGGGCCAGGGCGGCTCACTGCAGTCGATAAGCCTGGGCAATCTGGTTAAGGGGCTCGTTGAGACTTCCGTGACTGATCCAAAGGCGCGGGTTCACGCTTATGAGGAAGCCCTTGGCATGATAAAGGAAGCAATGGACAAACAGGTCGAAGAGGCGACCAGGACCATACAGGCGGAGAAGACGCTGGCGATAAATACCAGGACCAGGACGGAGCAGGTGCTGTCGACGGTCGCCGAAGGAAAGATGATAATCGACAAGCAGGGGCGCATCCTTATGATGAATCCCGCCGCCGAGGCGATAGCCGGCAAGAAGTTCATGGAGCTGGCGGGGCATCACATAAGCGAGCACTTAAAGCCCGGCGAGCATTTCCTGGCCCTTTCCGAGGATATGGACCTCTCGGCCGGACACTCCCCTACGGGGGAGGTCAGCGTCGCCGGCGACGAGAGCGTGGAGAAGGCCATGCGCGGCTCTTTCGCCCTGCTGGAGGACGACGAGGGCCGGGTCATCGGCGCCTATACCACGCTGCCCAACATAATGAAGTTCAAGGAGGCCGAGCGGCTGCAGGAAGAGTTCCTTTCCCGCATCACGCACGACCTGCAGTCCCCCCTATCGTCCATAACCTCGGCTCTCGAGATGCTGACGGAAAGCGCCGGCGCCAGGCTGGACCAGACGGAAGGCAAGTTCCTGGACATAAGCGTGCGCAACAGCCACCGGCTGGTCAAAATGATAAAGGGGATACTGGATTTCTCCAAACTGCAGTCCGGAAAGATGGAGGTCAATCCCAGACCCGCGCCGGTCTCGGCCATTATAAACGAGGCCGGCGAAGGGCTCATCCCCTGGTCGCGGACCCGGGATATAAAACTCGTGCTCAAGCCGCCGTCGCCGGACCTGACCGTGATGGCCGACCATGAGAAGATGGTGCAGGTGCTCACTAACCTCATCTCGAACGCGATGAAGGCCACTCCCGCCGGCGGCACCATAATAGTCGCCGCCTCGCCTTCCCCCAGGAAGGACGGGATGGCCGTGATAGGTGTGCGCGACACCGGTCACGGGATCGCGAAACAGGACCTGGACAAGGTCTTCGACAAGTTCGTCCAGATAAAATCCAACAGGCACCGCGACGGCGTGGGCCTGGGCCTGGCCATAGTGAAGGAGTTCATACGGCTGCACGGAGGGAGCATCTGGGCCACCAGCGAGATAGGGAAGGGGTCGACCTTCTACTTCACCCTTCCCCTGGCCTCGGACAGCGAGAGTTAGCGGGAGAGCTTCTCGAGCTCGGCGGCGACTTCCGGAAAATCGTTCTTCCTCGCGACGCCCGCGGCGTCGAGCCCTTCTTTATTGCGGGCGTCGGTCCTGGCCCCGAGGGAGATCAGTTTCCTGACGGTATCCAGGCGGCCGCGCCAGGCCGCCAGCATCAGCGGAGTGTTATTGTCGTAGTCGCGGGCGTTGACGTTGGCCCCGCCCAGTACCAGCTTTTCGCAGACGGCGGTGTGTCCCCTGAGCGCGGCCCACATGAGGGGCGACCAGGTTATCTTGTCCCTGTCCTCGGTGGACGCCCGGTGCTTCATGAGCACTTCCAGCGCCGCCGGCTTATTCCACCTGGCGGCCAGGTGCAAAGGCGTCTGCAGGCGGTTCTCCCGCGCCCGTATATCGGCGCCTTTGCGCAGAAGCAGTTCCGTTATCTCCGCGTTGTCGCGCATGACGGCCATCATGAGTGGAGTGAAAGTCCTGGCGTTCTTCGGGTTGACGGGCACCCCGGCGTCGATAAGCCGGGAGACTTCCCCGCTGTCGCCGCGCCTTATGGCCTCTATGAGGGCCTGGGGGTCGTCGGTGCGCGAGCAGGCCGGCAACATGAGGACGGCGGCGCACAGCGCCGCCCGGAGCCACGTCAGGACCGGGTTCTTTCCCTCGCGGTTTCCCATCTGGTAATTGTATACCGCCGGCGGGCGTTTTGCAAGGGCCGATCGGATAAAAAAAACCCTCCCCCTGCGGGGGGAGGGCCTGCCGACGGCGGGCGCCCGTTACCGCAGGTAGCGCTGGGCCAGGGACCCGGTTATGGTCTCGAAGCCCGAGAAGTCCGCCTCATCCAGCCCGGGCAGGGACGCCGTCAGGCGCGGCTGTGCTCTCTCCCACTCCGCCGCGGGTATGGACCCCGCCAGCTCGGAGACCTTGGTGACGTCCTCTCCCCGGCCGTCTTCGTCGCCCACCCGGTAGGAGACCCGGCAGCTTCCTTCGTAAACGAAATCGGTCTCCCCCCGCACCAGTATCCCTTCGATGAGGTTGGTCTCCCTGTTGAACACCGGGGAGCCGGAATTGCCGCCGTAGGTGTCCAGGTTGGCCACGAAGTATCCGTCCTGGTGAGGGTCACGCACCGCGGCTCCGCCGGCCACTTTAACGGGCAGGCCGACCGGGTGGCCGATCACGAAGAGGGGCGCGCCCGCGGCGGGGACCGCGCCGCGGTTCACCGGTAAAGGGGTCCTGCCCGACGCTTTGCGGTCTATCCTGATAAGCGCGTAATCGGGGCCCAGGCCTGCGGTCGAGACCCCTTCCTGCGGCTCCCTGCCAAGGGCCCATTTCTCTATCTTCTTGCAGGAATATACGTTCGCGGCGGGCACCGCGGAAGGCGCTTCCCCGTCCGCGCCGGTCCTGAAACCGAAGACGAACATCGTGTTGGCGCAGTCCTCCTGGGTCTTTATGCAGTGCCCGGCGGTCATTACCAGGTCCTCGCCGACCAGCGCGCCCGAGCAGAAGGCC
>JAVVFK010000105.1:0-7668 GCA_032251015.1 Elusimicrobiales bacterium | reverse complement strand
CGCGCAGCCGGGCCGCGGCCGCCGCCAGGATACTCTCGTCGTTCTCTATATCCGCGAGCGGGATATACTTGTCCATCCGTTCGGAGAGCCTCTCCTCCACGGCCTGGAAAATGATACGGCCCGGCTCGGCCGCGCCGCCCAGGTATACGTTCTTTACGTAGGGGTGAAAGACGAACTTGAGGTAATCGGGCGTGAAATAGCCGGCATCAGCGCGCTTTTCCAGCAGGTCGCCCAGCGCGTCGAGCAGCGCGTAGACGGGCGTGGCCGCCAGGGGGTAGCCCATCGAGATATTGTATTCGCCCGCGGCCGGCAGGACGTTCTCCAGCACCGGGAACAGCGCGCGCGGCTCCGGCAGCACTATCACGTCGCCCGCCGACGGGTCCTTCAGCGCGCGCGCCAGCGCGAACACCTCGCCGTGCAGGTCGGCGGCCTTGTAGAAGCGCGGCATCAGCGGGGGACACCATTCGGCATGGTGTCCCCGTACCGATTGCTCCACTTTGCCGAGGAAGGAGAACTGCTCCTCCAGCCCCGGGCCGGGCTCCAGCAGCAGCCGCGCGCCGCGCGAGGCGAGACTCTTGAGTATCGTTCTCTCCGCCGCCGTAACGGCGAAGAGCCCCGCGAAGATAATGTTCTCGTATTTCCCGGCCTCGAAGCCGTCTATGCGCTCCGCGACCATGGCGTATTTCATCGACCGCGTCAGCAGGCCGGCCTTCCCCGCCTCGGCGTAGAAATCCGCGTAGAGCCGGCTGAAGCTCTCGAGTTTCTTTATGAAAGAGGCGTTGCGCAGATCCTCGGGCAGTATATCGTCGTAGGCCGAGAGGTCTTTGGGGGTTTTGAGCTCGATCTTGAGCTCTTCGAAATCGCCGGTGAGTTTGAGCGCCCAGGGCAGGAAGGAGTCCAGGGGCAGGTCCGCCGGCTCGCGCGATATCACGCCGCAGAGCTCTTTTTTGAGCCGCGAGTGCAGCAGCTCGGCCAGGTCCAGCGCCGAAGCCTCCGTCCCCTTTATCCCCAGTTCCTCCGCGGCCAGGTCCACGAAGCCGTCCATGGAAGTAATGACGGGCGCGCGCAGCGCCGCGCCTTTTTTATCGGCCAGGTGTTTGCGCAGGAAATGGCCGGGGCGCTTGCCGGGAAAGACAACGATATTATCGGGCAATGACCGGGCGGAGAGCAGGATCTCTCCCGCCCTCTCCGCCAGGCTGTTTTCAGGGTCTATAACGGTAATGTTCAAAACGGCGCCTTACGGGAACATTCCCGGTATCATGCTTTTTTAGCGGATCTTTCTGTCGGACTTGTCTTTCACTTTGGTCTCGATGAAAGTACCGAGGCCCTTGCCGGCCAGCGCCAGCGTCTTCATCTGCTTGATGTTGTCGTTGCCGACGCTCTGGTTGGAGTAGCGATAAACGCTATGATCGGTAAAGCCGACCTTCATATAATCTTTCGCGATCTCGAAGGCCGCGACCGTGGATTTCCCGCTGAGATTCTTGTATTTTTTCATTGTTCCTCTGTTTTCAGGGCGCCTCCTACCGGGGGCACACATACATATTAACAAATACCGGGCCGCGCCGGGGTCGGCTCGCCGCGATTCTTGTATAATGGACGGCATGAAAAGCGAAACCCAAGAGACCGGGCGCGCCAAGGACCTGCGCTCTTTCTACGCGCTGGCAGCCTCCAACCTGTTCATACTCGGCCTGGCCCTGATCAGGGGCTGGGACGCAACGGATATATTCGTACTTTACTGGGCGGAATCGGGCATCGTCGCCGCTTTCGCCGTCCTGAAAATACTCTTCGCCGGCCGCGGCGCGCGGGTCTCGCCGGAAAACGCCCTGAAATTCCACCTGTCCAAGCTGCTGGCGGCGCCGCTGACCGCCTTCATGTACGCGATGGTAATGGCCGTGGTCTGGCTTTTCATGTCGGTGATACTTTCGGTCGCGGCCGAGGCGGAGATCGGAACCATGCCCGACCTGGCCCCGCTGAGGGCCGGCCTGCTGGCGCTGTCCGCCGGCCACGCCTTCGGGTTCCTGAAAGACTACATGCTGAGCGGTGGCTTCAGAAGCGCCGACCTGAAGGACCTGGTGATAGAGCCCGCCGCCGGGCTGGCGGCGCTTTACTTCGCGCTGCTTGTCGGGGCGGCGGTCATGTCCATGGACCTCTTCGGGGGCTCCGCCGTCCTGATAGCCGTCTTCGTGGCGGTGAAGATAGCGCTGGACCTGCGCAGCCTGGTCAAAGGGGCCTGGCCGCGTATCTACAGGCGGCTCGCCGGCCTCTGACGGCGGCGGCCGCTTTCACCCGAAAAGGTAAAGTTCCTCTTCCGCGCGCGTGACTCCGGTATAGAGCCAGCGCCGCCAGGTGTCGTCGTCCATCTTGGGGAAACGCTCCTCGAACATCACAACCCGCCGCGCCTGGCCGCCCTGCGCCTTGTGCACGGTCAGCGCGTAGCCGAAATCGAAAAGGTCCCCCAGCATCGCCAGTTTTCTGTCGGCCGTAAAATTGACGCCTGTCTTCGCCCCGAACTGCGGCGCGTAGATAAGCCCGTGATAGGGCTTGTCGCGGTCGTCGAGGTCTATCTCCGCCTCGTACCAGTCCTTGTCGTACCTGGCGATATGGGACAGGGTCCCCAGCATCCCGTTGAATATCCCCTTCTTGCGGTTGTTGCGCAGGCAGATCACGCGGTCGCCGCTCGAAGGCTCGGCCGTCTCGAAACCGCGGTTGCCGCGGATGTACTGGTTGAGCTTGTTGCGCGTCGAATTGTAGCCGCAGAGTATCATCGTCTCCGGCGACCAGCTCTCCAGCAGCTCGCCGCTGCGCTCCTGCGCGTCGGGGTCCTCTTTGAGGAACTTCACCACTCCCTGCCCGTAGCGGCGCGGCTCGATAAGTCCCGTAGAGCGGGCCATCTCCGAGACCTCGATGATGGGGTTGCCTCGCGCCTGCCGGTGGATATGGGTCAGCATGATCTCCGGCGCGCGCATCAGGTTGAATTTCCCCTCGATGGGCGGCAGCTGGCCGTGGTCGCCCACGGCGGCTATAGGCACGCCGTACGAGAGCAGGTCGTGCCAGATGACGGAATCCACCATCGAGGCCTCGTCCACGATTATAAGGTGCCGCTCCAGCGACTCCTTGCGGTCCCAGCCGGCTATGCGGCCGTCGGAAGTTTCGCGCGGCGTATAGATGAGACCGTGTATGGTGCCGACGGTGTCGCCCGGCAGCATGGCGCCGGATTCCTTAAGGCGCCCCCGCATGTTCTGCGCGGCCTTGCCGGTATAGCTGCAGAAAGACACCTTCAGTCCCTTCTGAAGGCGCGCCAGTTCGCGCCTGAGCACGGCGATAAGAGTGGTCTTGCCCGTGCCGGCGTAGCCGCCCAGCGTGATAAAAGGCCGCCTGGCCGGGTCCTTATACCAGCCCAGCAGCGCGGCCAGCGCTTTTTCCTGGTCCTGCGAAAGTTCCATATAAAAAATTATTTCCGGGGGAGGTCCGCGACGTACCAGTCTTCCACCTTCTTGCGCGCCCAGGGGGTCTTGCGCAGGAAGGTGAGGCTGGACTTCACGGTGGGGTCGAACATGAAGCAGCGGACCGGGACCCGGCGGGCCAGCTCCCGCCAGCCGTAACGCCGGACGAGCGTTTTCAGCACCGTCTCCAGCGTTACGCCGTGCAGCGGGTCGCGCGAATGTTTTTCCGGGATATCCATTCAGTTTCCGTTCGGGCCGAAGAGAGTCACTGGTTCAGTATCCATTCCCAGACGTCCGGGTACCTGTTGCCGTCGGGCGCCGCGCCCAGTTCGACGAGCTCGTCGTCCTCCGACCCGGCGAAGACCTCGTAGACGGCCTCGTCGCCCGGGAAAACCACGATCTCGCTGCCGCGGCTGGAACCTATACGGACGCCGTTAGCGGCCTGTTCGGAGGGACCTACGGAGGAGGCGTCGAGGAATACCTCTTCCTCTTCCCCGGCCGCGCCTACGAATTCATACCTGCCGAAAACCTCCGTTACGCCTTTCGGAAGTCCCGTCGGAGCGGGACCGCGGGCGGGGCGACAGGAGAAGGCGGCCGGATCGCCGAGTAGGGTAAGGGCGGCCTCGCGGGGACTGCCCGGCGGCCGGTCGGGAGCCTGTCGCGGGACAGCCGGCTCCCGGAAGGGGACGGGCGCGTCCGGCGGGGTTTCCCCGCCGCCGCGCTTAGTCCGCGCGCGGGCGGCAGTCGCCACCAGGAAGAATCCCAGCGCCAGCCCGGAGAGCCATACCGCGGGTTCCGAGACGCCCAGCGCGCCGTCGAGCCGGCCGTCCAGCCATACCGCGGCCAGGACGAAGAGCGCGACGGCGATATAGCCGGCCGGGGTCCCTCCGGAGCGTTCGGGCTTTATTGGTCCGGGAACCGTATCCATGAGCCGCGTCCTAGCGGCCGCGCAGCAGGCCGGCGACCTTCATCTCCAGCGTGTCGAAGTTCGGCGGTTTGGGGACGAAACCCTTGAAGTTGCGCTCTTGGGCGAACATCTTCTGCATACCGGCGTCCACGTCACGGCTGCTCATGACCAGGACCGGGATACCGGCCGTGTCATAGTCGGAGCTCAGTTCCCGCAGCACCTCTATGCCGTTCATGTCCGGCATCATGATGTCGAGGAAGATCAGGTCGGGCGGTTCGGCGGCCACTCTGGACAGGCCGGTCTTACCGCCGGGGGCGAGCTCTACCTTGTAGCCGTGCCGGGTAAAGAACTCGGAGATCAGTCCGCTGAAATCGTCGTCGTCGTCTATCATCAGTATAGAAGGCATAGTGTTCTCCAGCCCCTATTCTACAAAATGACAGGGCCGCCCGCGGGCGGCCTTCCGCAGCAGAGCCTACCCGGCCGGCCGGATGGACCTGACCACGGTGATAGTTTCGCCGCCCAGCCGCTCATTGTGAGTGAACCCGGTGGAATAAAGATAATAATGGGACGCCGGGTCCTCGGGCAGCAGCAGGCCGAAGATCAGCGTCGGCACGGTCTCGCCGGGCCCGACGCCGCGGCGGTAATAGAACGGTATCCCTCCGGCCGAGACGGTTTTCATGAGACCCGGGGAGATAGTGAAACCCTTGGAGGCCCACTCCCGCGACGGCGCGGCCAGTTCCCGTTCCGCCGCGGCCGCCTGCCCGGGCAGCGGCGCGCGCTTTTGTATCACCAGTTCGGCCTGGCCGTTGGTCATGCGCAGCACCACGGGCGGTTCCCCGGCGCCGCGCTCCCAGTGGATCGGGACCACCATCTTGAGCGCGCCGTCGCCGGTCACTACCTTGCGCAGCAGGGGGCTGGAGGCCACTCCGGGGTAATCCGGGTCCTCCGGCTCGCTCCTGAAGCAGCCGGAGGCAGCGATAAAGACCGCGCACAGCCCGGCTATAAAAATACCCCAGTGAAGGGGTTTGATAAGACGCCACTTCTTTCTCATATCTCTCCTTGATAGACCCGGGGCTTTCCGGCGGGGGAGGCGCGACCCCCGCGTTACTTGGCCAGCAGGTCCTCTATCTTGCGCTGCAGCATCCCAAGATCGACGGGTTTGGCCATTATGCCGCGGAAGTTGC
This sequence comes from Elusimicrobiales bacterium, assembly GCA_032251015.1. GTDB lineage: Bacteria > Elusimicrobiota > Elusimicrobia > Elusimicrobiales > UBA9959 > UBA2231. The sequence goes on along the minus strand of JAVVFK010000105.1, from coordinate 2,134 downwards.
GTTCCTGGCCGAACATATCGCCCATGCCCGGGTCGATGTATTTACCCGTCAGGACGATCACGGGGACACCGGAAGTATCGGGGTCGGAGCTCAGCTCGCGCAGGACCTCCACGCCGTTCATGTCCGGCATCATGATATCGAGCAGGATTATGTCGGGCCCGGCGGACGCGGCCTTATCAAGTCCCTCCCGGCCTCCCTCGGCCTGCTCCACCGCGTACCCCTGTTTTGAAAAATACGCGGCGGCAAGGCCGCTGAAATCCTTGTCGTCGTCTATTATGAGTATCGCCGGCATCCGTTCCCCCTCGTCTCCCGTCCTATTCTACAAAAAAAGAACGTTTTTCAGCGGCGGCGGGACTTTTCCAGCGCGCGCTTCAGCGGCGGGGTGCAGGCCCGCTCCAGCTCCGCCAGGTCGTCGGGGTGCAGCACCAGGTCCTTACCCCTGTTGAAGGCGGACATCAGCGCTTGCGGGTCTTCGACATGTCCCAGGCCCAGAGCGTGCCCCATCTCGTGCGCCAGCAGCAGTACCAGCTGCGCGCGGTCATGAAACTTATAGATCTCTATAACGCGCTCCCCGTCGGTTACCTTATAGACGCCTTCCTCGTAAACGCCGAGCACGGACCCCGCGCGGTTATACTGCTTAACTTCCATGTTAAGGTCCACGATGAGCTGGTTTATGGCGGTGGCCAGGGCGTTAAGCGTGTCGATATCGGAGTTCACGCTCCTTTCGAGCCGCTTCATACCGGCGTATTCGCGCGCGAGTTTGGCGCGGACACTTTCGAATATCCGTTTCTGCGCCGGCGTCGCGCGCCCGATGCGGTTGTACTCCCCCACGACCGAATTATATTCCGCCTCGCCGGCCTTGTAGGTCGCGGCGCGCGCCTCCAGCACCTTGCGGCGCGGCTCCAGCCTGGCCGCGATCTGGTCGTAGCGGGTCTTGAGCGAATCATAGGCGGCCGCGGTGCGGTCGGTGCGCAGCCCCAGTTTCTTGAGCTTGTCGACGGCGGCCTGGCGCTGGTCGTAGACCATGCTGACGCTCATGTCGCCGCCTTCGGGCACGAACTCGAAAAGGTCCCTGCCGTAGGCGCTTTCCCACACGGCCTCGGCGGCGCGGACATACCCGGCGAAGCCCTCCGCGCTCAGCCCGTAGCGCGGGTCCACCCCGCCGATGGAATAAGTAACGGGCGCCGAGCAGGGGAAAGCCGCCTCCCTCATCAGGCGGGCCGTGGCGCGCAACTGGGCGCGGTGCGAATGCCAGTACCAGACCCCGAAAGCCAGCGTCGCTGTGAGTAGTATCAGGTCTATCGCCCGGCGCATACATAAATTCTACATTTTCCCCCGCCGTAAATGACAAAAGCCGCCCTCTCAGGCGGCCTTCCGTAATTGGGGACACAATACCTATTTAATCGCGGCGGAGCCCGCTGCCTCCGCCCGGTACCCGCGCCTCCGGGCGTCCATTCATTCGTTCTCCTCCGTAAGATCGGACCAGAAAGCGGCCGCGTCCGGCTTCAGCGCCGTCTCGCATTTCACGGCGCAGGCCTGCACCAGGTAAAGATCGAACTCCTCCCGCCCGTCCGCGCGCGCCATCACGCGGAACTTCCGCCCGCGCTCCAGCATGACCTCGGCCTCGCCCTGGTCGATGAGTATGCCGCGCTCGGCGGGGCGGGTGAAATAGACGGCGAACACGGCGCGGCGCGAGGCCGCCGCCTCGTCCGGGTCCTTCTCCACGGCGAAATAGCGGGCCACTTCGTAAGAGACCGAGGTCGAGACGTAGCCCTTGTCCGTGAACTCCTCGCCGTCGGCGAAAGGCTTATTCCCGTGCCAGCCCAGGCCCAGGCCCCGGAACAGCACTATATCGCCCGGTATGGCCGGCGCGCGGCCCATTATCCTGTCCAACCGCTTCACTATGACCTTCGCGTCCTCCGGGCCGGTGCCGTACCACTCGTAAGGCGCGGGATGATAGCGCAGGTAGCCGTTTATCTCGCCGTAATAGGTGTCGTCCTTGCTGGTATAGGTCTGCAGGTCCATGACCTCGTCCGCGGTGGAACCGAAATAGTCCGGGGAAGGGTAGCCCAGTCCGGCGTAAAGCGTCCTGAAATCATATACCCGCGCGGCTTCGGCCGCGGGGGCGATGAAT
>JAVVFK010000104.1:0-7728 GCA_032251015.1 Elusimicrobiales bacterium | reverse complement strand
GCATCACCCACCTGCGCCGGGAACAAATGCGCACTCGTTTTGACGTGCAGCGGCCCGAGTCCCAGCCAACTTTGTCGGTCGAACTCAATATTCCAGGGGTGCACAACGTGCTTAACGCCGCCGCCGTGGTGGCCGAGCACGCCGCCGCGCTGGAGCTGGCCGGAGCGCTGCTGGAGAAATTCGGCGGCGACACGCTGGCCGAGATAAAGGAACGGGTACGGCTTTGGCGAAAAAAGACCGCGAAATTCACGGGCCGCTGAGGGTCTTCCTCGCAGGCTTCATGGGAGCGGGCAAGACCTCGGCCGGCCGCGAACTGGCCCGGCTGCTCCGCCTGCCGTTTAAAGATACCGACGATGAAGTCCGCCGTTCCTCCGGCCTCCCGTCCCACGAGTTCATACTCAAGCGCGGGCTCGGGGCTTTCCGGAAAGCCGAGGACGCCGCGCTGCGCCGCCTGGCGCGCGGGCCGGCGGCGGTGATATCCCTGGGCGGGGGAATATACCCGTCGCGGCGGCGCGCGGGCCTGTTCAGAAAGGCGGGAGTGTCCGTGTGGCTGCGCCGGCCGCTCACCGAGATGCTGCGCCTGGCCGGGAACGGCGGCCGCAGGCCGCTGCTGGCCCGGAAAAGCGCCGCCGCCGTCGGCAGGCTGTTCGACAGGCGGGAAAAATTCTACGCTAAATGCGACCTGCGGGTGAGCGCGGCGGGACTCAAGCCCGCGGCGGCGGCGCGGGCGATACGGAGGCAGCTTGAAAACAACGGCTTTATCGCTCCTTAACCGGGAGATCATGCGCAGACCCTCGTTCCGGCTGGCCTGCGGCCGCGACATAGGCGGCATCTCCGCCCTCCTGCCCGATATCCTCGGTCGGGCCGACCGCATCGCCCTGGTCGCCGATCCGGCCGCGGCAAAGTCCCCGGTACTCAGGCGCCTGCTCGGGCCGGAGCTGACCGCAAAGACGACCAGGTTCTCCCTGCCCGCCGGGCGCGAGAAGACCCTCCCCTCCGTCACGGCCCTCTGCGCCGCTCTTTTCAAGGCCGGCTTCAGCCGGCAGTCCGTGATCGTCGCCGCCGGCGGGGGTTCCGTCACCGACGCCGCCGGGTTCGCCGCCTCGGTCTATATGCGCGGCATAAACTGGGTCAGCGTCCCCACTACCTTCCTGGGCCAGATAGACGCCGGCATAGGCGGCAAGACCGCCGTCGACCTGCTGGGCACCAAGAACATCGTCGGGGCCTTCCACCAGCCCGCGCTTACCGTCTGCGACACCGCGTTCCTCTCCACGCTCAAGCCCTCAGTCAGGCGGGCCGCCGCCGGCGAGCTGATAAAATACGCGCTGATCGGCCCGGGCGACCTGCGCCTCTCCGTCATGCGTTCCTTCGACGGCGCCATGGCCGGCCGGCCGGACGACCTGCTCGCCTGCGTGCGCGCCTGCGCCGAATACAAGGCCGGCCTCTGCGCCGCCGACGAGCGCGAGGAGACAGGCCTGCGCGAGACGCTCAACTTCGGCCATACCGCCGGCCACGCGTTCGAAGTCCTCTCCCGCGGACGCCTGACGCACGGCGAGGCCGTGCTCTGGGGCATGATTTACGCGCTGAAGGTATCGGAGAAGATGGGAGTATCGGATAAAACGCCCGGCGCGCGGAAAGTGGCGGGCATGATAGACCCGCTGCCGCTGCCCGCGGCCTGCCGCCGGAAGAACGATTTCCTCCGGCTGGTCCGGGCCGACAAGAAACGCGGCGGCCGCGACAACCGCTTCCTGCTGCTGCGCCGCCCCGGCGACGTGGAGCCCTCCGACAATATACCGGAAAAGATACTGACCGACGCGCTGGAGGAAATATGAAGAAGACCGTACTTGTGATGCACGGCCCCAGCCTGGGGCTGCTGGGCAGACGAAAACCGGAGATCTACGGCCCGATGACCCTGGCCAAACTCGACGCACTCATAACGGTACGCGCCGCGGAGCTGGGACTGCGCGTTAAATTCTTCCAGTCCAACAGCGAGGGCGCGCTGATAGACTGGATGGAGGCCAACGCCGCCGCGGCGCACGGGCTGATAATAAATCCCGCCGCCTACACCCATTATTCCTACGCGCTGCGCGACGCGGTAGAGGCCTGCGGCCTGCCGGCCGTGGAAGTGCACCTGAGCGATATCGCCAGACGCGAACCCTTCCGCCGGACCTCCGTCATAAAACCAGTCTGCCTGCGCCAGTTCAAAGGCAAAGGCGCCAAGTCCTACCTTGACGCGCTCGATTTCCTGGCGAAGCATTTAAGGAGACAGCAGGGGGAGACGGCGTGACAGCCCGGCGGGGGCGCCTCGGAGCCGCGAGCATCGTCAGCCCGAGCGGCGAGAGCCGAGGACCGACGCGCTATGCGCGCGAGTCCGCACCCCGCGGGCTGTCACGCCGTCACTCCCCCGCATAATTCTCCTGTTGAACATGAAGATATATACGCCGCCGCCGGATAAATCGATAACGATACGCGCGCTCCTCCTGGGCGCCGTCGCCCGCGGCCGCACCGTAGTCAGGAACCCGCTCCGCTCCCACGACACGCAGGCCGCCCTGCGCTGCCTGAAAGAACTCGGCGTAAGAACGAAAATCCTCAAGGACCGCGTCGAAATAACCGGCGCCGGGCCCGGCGGCTTCGGCCCCGGACCCTTCCGCCTGGACGCCGGCGAATCCGGCACGCTGGCGCGGCTGCTCGCGGGCCTGCTGGCCGGCGCCGGCGCGCGCGCCGTCATAACCGGCCGCGGCACCCTGCGGCGCAGGCCCATGGAACCCGTGGCAGCGGCGCTGCGCCTGGCCGGCGCCGGCGTCAGGGCCTCGCGCGGCCGCCTGCCGCTTACAATAAGACCGTCCGGGCCGAAATGCGGTGCCTTGAAATATTCCGCCCCCGGCGCCCAGATAAAGTCGTCCCTGCTGCTGGCCGGTCTCGGCGCGGCCGCCCCTCTTTCCTTCGCCGAGGCCGCCCCGTCGCGCGACCATACCGAGCGCCTCCTGAAATTAATGTGCGCGCGGCTCCGGGTTTCCGGCCGCAGGCTGACCGTATATCCCGGCTCTCTCGAAGGCCGGACCGTAAAAGTCCCCGGCGATATTTCCTCGGCGGCGCCTTTCATCGCGGCGGCGCTGCTCTCCGGCCGCGCGATCAAGATAAAAGGGGTCGGTCTGAATCCCGGCAGGCTCGGTTTTATAAGAACGCTGGCAAAGATGGGCGCGAAAATAACCGTCTCGCGGAAATCCTCCTCTCCGGAGCCCGTCGGCGACATCATGATAAGCCCCTCCGCGCTGCGGGCCGCCCGCGTCGCCGCCCGCGATATCCCTTCCATGATAGACGAAGTGCCGCTGCTGGCCCTGCTGGCCGCCCGAGCCAGGGGGACCACCGTAATGAACGGCGCGGGCGAACTGCGGAACAAGGAAAGCGACAGGATAAGATCCACCCTGGCCCTGCTGGCCTCGCTGGGCGCGAAAGCCTCGTACCGGAACGGAACGCTGCGCGTTCCCGGCGGGCAGGGATTCCGGCCGCTGAAACCCGTAGAAACCTTCGGCGACCACCGCGTCTTCATGGCCGGCGCGGCCGCCTCGGCCGCCTGCCCCGGGCTTAAAATAAAAAACCCGGGCTGCACCGACAAATCGTACCCGGGTTTCGCTCGCGACTTCCGCCGCGTGTTCCGATCTTAGTTTTTTAGTCCTTCTTTTCTTTCATCTTCTTCCTTTCTTCCGCGCGCGCCCGCCTCTCCCGCTCCAGCGCCTCTTTCTGTTTTTCCGCGCGGACCCGGGGATGCTTTATGTACTTCTCCGGGTCTTCCGCGAACTGCGGCGGCCCGGCCGGCGAACTCATATAATAGCGCTCGCCCTTGTAAAGAACCACCGGGGTCCTGGCCCCCACCACGAAGCGCTGCTCCATGACGGGGCAGAATTTCTCCAGCCCCGTCTCGCTATCGTACGGCGTCACCACCACGGGCCTGTCCGTTTCATCCTTCTCCTCAGGCGGGGCCAGGACCCCGACCTTGGGATAGCGCGAGAGTATCGCGCCGCTTTTGTGTATGCGCTTCGGCGCCCGGTTCCTGATATTTTCGGAGTGGTCCTCGCCGGCGGAGAGCATGTTCATATGCGAGCCGCCTTTCCAGTACTTCACCCCAGAAAGGTCGTACACCACCCCGTCCACGGCCACGTAGACGGGGCGGCCGGACTTGCCGTCGAACTCCTTCAGTTCCGCGGCGGTGAAGACCCTGTCCTTCCAGGTCTCCGCTTTAAGTCCCTCCGCTTTGTCCGCGGCCGCGGCGTTGACCGCCGTGACCGCGAGAACCGCCGCTATCATTATTTTTTTCACGCGCACATCCCTTTCATTTAAGAGCCTCCGCCAGGGCCTGCCCGTACTTCCTGGCCGGCACCGGCCCGCTGGCCGTTATCAGTTTCCCGTCTATCTCCAGTTCCGAGCCGGTATACTTGGCTCCGGCCTTCTCCAGCTCGGGCGCTCCGTCGGGAAAACAGGTCGCGGTACGTCCCTTGAGCAGGCCGGCGTGGGCCAGCACCACCGGCGAGATACAGATGGCCCCTATGAGCTTGCCGGCGGCCATAGCCTCCCGGAACAGCTTGTGCACCCTGGGATCGTCCAGGTGTTCGAGCGCGCCCGGCCCGCCCACCAGCGTCATCGCGTCGTAATCGGACACCGCGACCTCGTCTATGACCTTGTCCACCTGCGCGGTCAGCCTGAACTTGCCCTGGGCCTGGCCCTTCGCGGTGGAGACCGTGTCAACTTTCGCGCCGGCGGACTCCAGCACCTTCTTCGGCTCGATATACTCCTCGTCCCGGAAACCCTGGAACGCTATAAACATCGCTATTTTTTTAGGCATAAGCACCTCCCCCGGCCTATTCTATCAAAATGCCGCGGGAAGGAAACCTTGAAAACGGCAGGCGGCAGTTCTATACTATCACTATGAAAATAACCCTTTTCCTTCTTTCGATAGCGCTGCCCTGCTCCGCTTTCGCCGCGGGCGCGCTGGACCAGCTCGGCGGCACGGCTCCCGTTCCCCCGGCGCCGACCGCCGTCGCCGCCGCGGTCCCCGCCGGCGCGGGCCCCAATTCCCCGGCGGCCATAGCCGAACGCTGCGCTCCGGCCGCCCCGGGAGAGGAGAAAATCTGGCAGTCCGATTTCCACTGGAATTATTCGCTGCCGGAGATGAAAGCCAGGTTCGCCGAAATGTACGCCTCGCCCAAGCGGCTGGACAGGCGCGCCTACTGGGACGCGAAAGCCGGCCGGCTCATGCTTCCGCATGACGCGGCCAGGGGCGGCGACCTGGAAATAAACGAAAATTTCGTACGGGCAGTGGCGCGCCATATCGAACGCGCTTTCGAGCTGGACTACATCGACACGGTCTTCTTCCCCGATATGGGCCACTCTCACATACTGATCCCGGAGAAGCTCTGGACGGAGAAATATTCGGACTACCCGGTCGCCCGGATGTCGGACCTCTACCGCGACATGTTCGCCGACCCTCGGCTGAGGATCTTCTACCACACGGCGGAACAGCTCAAGATGCTCGAGGACGGCCAGCTGGTCGCCGTCGAGCGCGTCCGCTTCCGCCACAGCACCCGAAATATCTCCGGCTACATAACGCCCGACGCGGAGCTCGCCGTCCATCAGAACCCGGAAAGCGCGGCGAACACCGTGCACGCGGTGCCGGGACATCGCTGGTGGGGAGCGGGATTCAATTTCAGCGCGCAGAAGGACGGCTGTTTCGTTTACACCGCGGGAGGGAAGGAATACCGCTTCGACATAAGCCTCTACGATCTGCCCTACGATCCCGGCGGCGGCGGGAACTGGGATTATTGAGCCAGGACGCCCCTGGCCCATTCGGTGATCTGGTCGAGGCCGGCTATCCCGAAACGGAAGAACAGGTAGACCACCAGCACGTAGACGGCTGTGGCCATCACGCCCAGAACCGCGGCCAGAAGACAGAACACCCCGTCCTCTTCGCTCAGTCCCGTCCCTATCAGGAAGATAACAAAAGCCGGCGCCGTGTTGGTCAGCGGTATCGGCAGCATCATAAGCCCGGCCATCACAAGCGTAAGCAGGCCCAGGAAAACGAGCCCCCCCCGCGAACCCACCCAGCGCAGCCGCGGCTTTATCAGGAACTCCACCTTGCCGAAGAACTTCTCCAGGAAGGAGAGCATCCCCTCCACGAATTTCCCCTTTATCCGCATGTTCGCTGCGCGGGCCGGCAGCCAGGGAACGCGGCGGCCGAAGACCATCTGCAGCGCCAGGATGAAGAGCACTATGCCGAAAGGGGTGCTATAGCCCGGCGCGGGGACCGGCAGGGCGCTGGGCAGCGAAAGCACCAGCAGGAGCAGGCCGAACCCGCGGTCGCCTATGCGTTCGAATATCTCCCCGAGCGTAACGCAGGCGCACGAATTCTCCCGCGCAAGGATTTTTCTAAGGTCGTCGGTGAGCATAAGCGGGCCCATGCCCGGCTATATGATACGAAAAAATCGGCCGGCCCCGCCGGACGAGTAAGAAGCCCCGGGGGCCCCAATTTAGTAGAATTGTCTATGAGAACGCCGGCGTAGCTCAACGGTAGAGCAACTGTTTTGTAAACAGTAGGTTGGAGGTTCGATTCCTCTCGCCGGCTTAAATTCGCTCTTATGGACGATACAGGGACCCCCTCCATCGCTATGCGCTCCCCCGGCGCCGTAGAGGCCTGGGTGATCGCCCACGACGACAGCCGACTTTTCACCTTCCTCTACATAGGGCTGGCCCTGGTGCTCAGCGTAGCCATAGGACTGTTCTGGCTGGTGGCCGTAGTGGCGGCGCACTTCGCACTGGAGTACTACAAGCAGTCGCGCCTGCCGGGCGGACGGACCGGCGCGGCCGCCCGCACCGCCTGGGAATTAAAACTGGACATCGCACTGGTCTTCTTCGCCCTGTGGCTGGCCGCCTATATGAACGTCATCTTCGGAGTGGCCGGCATAGGCGCCGGCGCCCGCGCGGCGGCGCAGGTCGGCTCGCGCTTCGCCGTCTGGCAGCGCGTCATACGCGGCGTCCTGCTTTCGCTCGACGACGCCGCCCAGGTGCTGCGGCTGGTCCTCGGCAGAAAGCGCAAAACCGCGGTCGCGCTTGTGAAAGAAATGAACGACGGGGACACGGGCGGCTGGAAGGGACGTTGGTCCGCCGGCGACAAATTCTCGATCGGGCTCGGCTTGGCCTCCATAGCACTGATCATTGCGGCGCCACTGCTTACCGACCATTCCTGGACCGGGTTGCTGGCCCTGCTGGCCAACGAACTAAAACCTTTCCCCTGAAGCGGCCAAAGCCCCGTTTTTGCTATAATTTCAAGGTACGGCCCCTTCGTCTAGCGGCCTAGGACGCTGCCCTCTCAAGGCAGAGATCACGGGTTCGAATCCCGTAGGGGCCGCCAAATTTTCTCCTGAGAAAATTTGGTATTGGTAATATCGCCCAGCGCACGCATTTCCCGCACTTTTTCCGACGGAAAAATAAATTTTAAATTTATTTTCTTCCCGCCCATGATCAAGAGCGAACCGAATGATTTTCCTTATGGCCGCCGGTGCGGCCGGCCCCGCGCTGCTGCGCCTGGCCGGCCTTACCCGCGGCGGAGAGTGGCAGAATAGCACTTAATTCCGTCTTAGCCCTGCGGGCAAAGCCGTAATTAAGAGCGGGGGAGGCAAGGTATGGAGAAGCTTAATATGCGGTATTTCCTTTATGCTCGCAAGTCCACGGACGAGC
>JAVVFK010000103.1:0-7800 GCA_032251015.1 Elusimicrobiales bacterium | reverse complement strand
GTCCTCGTGGAAGGCTATGCCCTCGCACTGTCCCGCGCGGAAGGGCAGGAATGCCTTTTTTCCCTCGAAATAGTTGTCGCCCTTCGACGGGCGTTCGAAGAGCCAGGCGCCGGAATAGGTCAGGACGGCCAGCTTCTTTCCGTCCTTGTCGGCCTCGGCGTCGGTGACCATGCCGCCGGCGTCGAACCGGCCGACGAGTTCCGGGACATTGACCTCTCCGTGCTTCAGCCCCCCGAAGCGGTAAAGCTTAGTGAACGTATCGCTGCGGTGTTTGGTCAGTATATAGATAGAGCCGCGCGCGAAGAACATGGATTCCCCGTCGAAGTTCTGTTTCTCGGGCGGGAACTTCTTCATGTCGGGATAGCGGAAGACGTATTTCGCGGTGTAATGGGTCTCCACCGCGTCCAGGGGCCACGGCTCCGGCAGTATATAGAGCGCCTGGTCACGGCGGAAATTCATGTTATTGCCGAAATCGCCTATTATCAGGTTGCCCTTGTCGTCGGCCGTCATGGCCTCCCAGTCCACGTTCCTGGCCTCCGCCACGTTTATCCCGGAATATTTACGCACCCAGCCGGGCCGTATCAGTTTGCCGTCAGGGGAAACGGCGTAGATGTTGGGCTTGCTGCCCGAATCGTTCAGGGTCCAGTAAACGTCCTTCCACTGACCGCTGCGGGTAAGCGTGGAGCCTTCCTTTACCAGGTCGGTGTCCAGGACGGCGAGCGGCTTAAGGGGCTCCGGCCCCGTATCGGCCGCGTAGGCGGCGCAGCAGAGCGCGGTGATGACAGCGATGGCGAGTTTCATTCTGCCTCCCTGAGGGCGGATATGGCTTCCAACTGGAAAGGTTCCAGGTCCCCGTACCGTACGGGGACACCATGCCGCATGGTGTCCCCTGCCGATGCGGCCAGGACCAGCGTCCTCATCATGGGGACGGATAATTTCCGTTCGAGACGCAGGCCTTTTATGAAATCCACGCCGCCGGCGCCGGGGCGGCCGGCCAGGTATATCAGGCGGGAGCGCCAGTCGGAAAGAGAGTCGAGCCTGGGCCAGGAAGCGCCGCGGTATACGGCTGTCAGCGCCCCCCAGGCGGCGAGCAGGTACAGCGCGCCGGAAGGTTTCGCCTCTTTCAGTATTTTTATGAACTCGTTGCGCAGCCGTTCTACGGAGAGCAAGGCCGGGCAGCCGGCGTTTAAGGCCTCGCTTATCAGTGCCATCGTCCCCGCTTCGGGTTCCCAGCCGAAGCGGGCCGCGAAGCGGGCGCACCTGTATATCCGGGTGGGATCGTCGCGGAAACTGGCCGGATGAAGAACGCGCAGAAGGCCGGACTTTATGTCGGCCGCGCCGCCGTGCGGGTCGGCGATCTCGCCGAAGGAGCCCGGCAGCAGCGAAACGGCCATGGCGTTGCAGGTGAAATCCCGGCGCAGCAGATCCTCGGCCAGCGAAGCGGCCGGCTCCACGACCGGGAGTTTGGCCGGGGCGGGATAGGTTTCCCGCCTGAAGCCGGCGAAATCGAAGCGCCGGCCGTCCGGCATGAAAGCGCGGACGGTGCGGAATTTCTCGAAGGAAGTGATGGAGCCGCCGGCGGCGAAGTCCCGGGCCAGCGGCAGCGGGTCGCCGGAGACCAGGAAGTCCACGTCGTCGGAGGGGCGGCCGAGCAGCCAGTCGCGGGCGCAGCCGCCCACGGCATAGAGCTCCGCGCCGAGCCCGGCGGCGATCCCCCCGGCCGAGGCCAGGGCTTCCCTCTGGTTGGGTATATCGATCTTCATCGGCTTAAAAAGGCACGGAGGCGGAGGCCCGGCTTGCGGCATATTTCCGCCGGCTCTTATTTCTTCAGGAACGGGACAGCGTCGCCGGAGAGTTTCTCGAAAAGTTCGCGGGTGCGCTTAACGCGGGCCAGCGCGTCGTTGGCCGTCTCTAATTTTTTGAGGGCCTCTATGGCGGCGCCGCGGGACGGTTCCGGCCCCGTGTAGGGCACGGAAAAAAGGATGTCGCGCTCGCGCGCGCGGGATGGCAGCAGGGGCGAGAGCCGCAGGGCCATCTCCCGGGCCATGAACTCCATGACGTCGGTCTCCTCCTCGGCGTCGCGGTCGCGCAGCAGCAGTTCCGTCAGTTCGTCCACGCCGAAAAGGCAGCGGGGCTCGAACTCGACCGGCTTGCCCTGGAACAGCGTGGGCTTGACCGCCTCGTAGTCGTCGCGCATCTTTGCCGTCCATTTCCCGCTCTCGCCGGAATAGGAGGACGGCATGACGAACGCCAGCAGCTCCATCTCGGGATCGAGGTAGATGAAGGTCTCCTCGCGGGTGAAGACGCCGCGGCACCTGGGGCACATCAGCAGGTCGAACTCGCCGCTGATGATGGCCTCTTTGAGCCCGGTATCGCGGTCGCCGCGGACCACGGTCCAGAAATCCGCGTCGAACGACTCCCCGCAGGAGGGGCAGTCTATGCGCATCGAGCTCTTGGTGGCCATGCGGGTCCGGGCTTAAAGAAGCCCGACTTCCTTGTTGAAAGCGTTTATCAGCCTGTCGTACTCCTCCGCCTGGGCGAAAGTCTCTTCCCAGTAGGCGGGGTCCCAGAGCTTGCGCAGTTCTTCCGAATCGCGGCCCTGCTGCTCCACCCAGGTGAAGTACTTCAGGTTGTGAACGGCCTTGCGGTCGGCGTAGGTGAGTTCCTTCATGTGGCTGATATTCTCGCCCAGCAGGCGGCGCTCGAAGTCCACCAGCGCGTTCTCGCGGGTGTACTTGCCCATGTCGCGCTCCATCTCCTTGATGCGGGAGCCGTAGAGATCCATGCTGTCGGTGAAGACCGTCATGACTATATCGTTCTCTCCGAGCTCGTAGTACCTGGCGCTCTTTATCGCGGAGAGCAGGTTGGAGATGCCGGAGAAGCCGAGGAGGCTCAGCTGCCCGATGACTTCCTCCTTCACGCCGTACTGCGCCAGCACCTTTTTGCCCTCGGGCTCGTTGAAGAGCCGGGCTATACGCACGCAGGCCTCGTCGTCGATAGCGGTGACCAGGTCGGTGTTGCGCACGTTATGCACCCAGGGAATGTGCTTGTCGCCGATGCCCTCTATGCGATGCTCGCCGAAGCCGTTCTGGAGTATGGTCGGGCACTGCAGCGCCTCGGAGGCGGTGATGAAGGAGCCGGGGAACTTCTTCTTCAGGTAATCGCCCGCGCCTATGGTGCCGGCGGAACCGGTGGCGGAGGTGAAGCCGGCGAGGCGGCTCTTGGGGCCCTTCACGGCGTTAAAGGCCTCCTCCAGCGCGCTTCCGGTCACGTGATAATGCCAGGTCGGGTTGCCCATCTCCTCGAACTGGTTGAAGATCACGCAGTCCTTGCGGGTCTTCTTGATCTCCCAGCACTTGTCGTAAATTTCCTTGACGTTGCTCTCGGTGCCGGGGGTGGCTATCACTTCCGAGCCGATCTCCTTGAGCCAGTCGAAGCGTTCCCTGCTCATGCCCTCGGGCAGGATGGCCACCGGGGTGGTGCCCAGCAGCTTGGAGTCGAAGGCGCCGCCGCGGCAGTAATTGCCGGTGGACGGCCAGACGGCCTTCTGGGCCTGGGCGTCGAATTCGCCGGTGACCATGCGCGGGGCGAGACAGCCGTAGGCGGCGCCGACTTTGTGCGCGCCGGTCGGGAAATACTTGCCGACGATGCCTACCACGCGGGCCTTTATGCCCGTTATCTCGCGCGGGATCTCCAGCATGTTCACGGGACCGAAGCCGCCGGTCTTGTGGTCGTTCTTCCAGGTGATGCGGAAAAGATTAATAGGGTTGACGTCCCAGAGGCCCACGGGCTGGAGGGCCTTTTTGATCTTTTCGGGTATGAGATCGGGGGACTTCATCTGGCTGAAGGTGGGCATGATTATGCCGCGCTTTTTGCAGAGAGCGGCGTTCTTCTTCACTATTGCGGCGTTGACTTTAAGCTTGGCCATTTTAAAGAATCCTCCGATGATATCTTCGCGAAAATCTATTTTTTATTATACAAAAAGAAAGCCCCCGGCACAGGCCGGGGGCTTTCGCGCGGTCAGCCCTGCGTTACTTCGCTTCGATGCTGTCCGTCTTGTCCTTCTTCACGAAGTCGTCCGTGGAGATGGAGCCGAGGCGCTTGAAGCCCCACTTGAGGAAGTATTTCTTGGCGCCGCGGAAGTCGTCCTGGCTGTCGGTCTCGGGCTTGACCAGGTCCTTCTCGGAGAAGGTCAGCGTATAGCCGTCGGCGGGATCGAGGACGAACTCCTTCTCGCCTTTGAGCGAGTCGAAGAACCAGAGGTTGTCCTTGTAGAGTTCGACCTTGATCATGGTCTTCTCGCCGGCGTATTCCTTGGCCCACTTGTCGGAGGCCTTGAAGATGAACTTGCCCTTGGCGTAGCTGAACTCGACCTGCTCTATGCCGCTCTTGTCCGGGTCCATGGCGATCTTCTTGCCGGGGGCAAGAGTGTAGAGGGTGTCGTAGTTGCCGGTCTTGTCCACCGAGTACTTGTAGGCGGCCTGGTTGACGTAGAAGCGGCTCCAGGGGCCCTCGAGGCAGACCTCGAAGCTGTCGCGCTCCCAGGGGAAGAGCTTGCGGGGCTCGACCTTCACCTGCACGGCCTCGCGCCAGCTCTGGCCGGGGCGCTCGTAGCAATGGGTCTGCGGGACGGTGCTGCACACCTGCTGCGGCTTACCGTTGGGGCCGGTCACGGTGTGGCACTGCTGCACGTAGTTGGTGTGGCAGTCCTCGATATACTCCTGGCTGCGCAGCCAGACCTTCTCGGAGATCTGCTCCGTGTCGGACGGGCCGAAGCCGAAACGGACGCAGTCGCGGGTATAGCGGCTGTGGCCGATGTACCGGTCGGGCACCGGCAGGTCCGCGGACACTTCGGAGGCCTGCTCGATGGCGGCCTTCACGTCCACGCCCTGGTCAAAGTTTATCTCGGCCTTGGCGGCCGCGGCGAAGCCCAGAAGGACCGCCGCTATCAGTATTCTTTTCATCTTGTACTCTCCTCTATACCTTTGTTATCCGCCGGAAACCCCCAGGAGGTATATTTTACCGGCAGGTAAATTCTACAAAAGAGCGCGGCGCCCCGCATTGACCTTGGTCAAGAGGAGCTCCTTCCCTTCAGCAGTATGTCCCTGGATATTAACAGGCATTTACCTGTTCACATTCTAACGGAACCGCGGCCGTAAAATAAGAGGCGAAGGACCCGGGACCGCGGCGTCTTTGGACCTATAAAAAAAGCGGGGCGTCCGCTATTTGACTTCCCAGGCGTCCGGCCCGGCCAGCAGCGAGGCCAGCGGTTCCGGCTTGCCGGACTGCCCGGCCACCAGGTCTTCGTAGGAGGTCTTATCCACGGCCTTGAACACGCCGACGGGCACGGGGAAATCCGGCTGGGACAGGCCGCTTATCAGGTAGGCCATCTCGGGGCTGGTCTCGTCGTAAACGGCGACTTCGGCCGGCACTTCGCCGGGGGCGAACGAAACGACCTCGGGCCTGAAGCCGCGGAAGGCTATGCCCTTGTTCTTCTCCTTGCCGAAGACCAGCGGCCGGCCGTGCGCGACCCTCAGGACATTGTCCTCTTTGGTCCCGGGGTCCTTGAGCGGGTCGAATTCCTTGTCGCTGAAAGGCACGCATTTCTGGAGTATCTCTACGAAAACGGTACCGTTGTGGGCCGCGGCGCGCTCCAGGATGGCGGCGTTGCCGGTCAGGTCGAAGTCTATGCCGCGCGCGACGAAGGTGCAGTCCAGGCCGGCCGCGAAGCGTGCCGGGTTGAACGGGAAGTCCAGCGAGCCGGCCGGGGTGGTCTTGGTCTTTGTGCCCGGCTGCGTGGTAGGCGAGGCCTGGCCCTTGGTCAGGGCGTAGATACGGTTATTGAAGAGGACTATCTTCAGCCCTATGTTCTTCCTTATGGCGTGCAGCATGTGGTTGCCGCCGATGGAGAGACCGTCGCCGTCGCCGGTGACGACCCATACGGCCAGTTCCGGGTTCGCCAGTTTGACGCCGGTGGCCACGGCGGGCGCGCGGCCGTGCATGGTGTGGAAGCCGTAGGTATTGACGTAATACGGGAAACGGCTGGAGCAGCCGATGCCCGAGATCACGGCGTACTTCTCGTGCGGAAGACTCATGCCGGCCATCGCCTTCTGTATCTGGTTCAGTATGGCGAAGTTGCCGCAGCCGGGGCACCATTTGACCGGCAGACCGGAAGAGAAATCCCTGGCGTTGAGCTTAGCGTTCTCCATGACTCAGTTCCCCCTAAGCACTTCTTTTATCTTCTCGAGGATTTCCTCGTTATTGAGCGGCTGGCCCTGCATCTTATTCAGACCCGAGGGCTCGACCATGCAGGCCGAGCGCAGCAGCAGGCGGAACTGGCCGGAGTTCTCCTCGGGCACCAGCACCTTGCGGAACCGGCGCATGATGACGCCGAGGTCCGGCGGCAGCGGGTTCATGTGGCGCACATGGATGGACGAGACCTTGAGACCGGCGCTCCTGGCCTCGGAGACCGCCTGCTTTATCGCCCCGTAGGAGGAGCCCCAGCCGGCCACCAGCAGGTCCCCTTCCGGGTCGCCGTATATCCTGGTCGGCGGGATCTCCTTGGCCACACCGGCTATCTTCTCCGCGCGCAGCTGGGTCATCCGTTCGTGGTTAAGCGCGTCGTGGCTTATGGCGCCGGTTATATCCTGCTTCTCGAGCCCGCCCAGGCGGTGTTCGTAGCCTTTCAGCCCGGCGTAAGCCCAGGGGCGCGCCAACGTCGCCTGATCGCGCATGTACGGCTTGTACTCCTCCGGCGGCGGCATAGGGGGGACCTCGAAACTGGGCAGCTCGGCCAGGTCCGGGATACGGAAAGGCTCGGAGCCGTTGGAAAGGTACGAATTGGAAAGGACAACGACCGGCGTCATGTACCTGACCGCCAGCCGCGCGGCCTCCAGCGTGACGTCGAAACAGTCGGCCGGGCTGGAGGCTGCCAGCACCGGCAGCGGCGATTCGCCGTGGCGGCCGAAGACGGCCTGCAGCAGGTCGCTCTGCTCGGTCTTGGTGGGCAGGCCGGTGGAAGGGCCGCCGCGCTGCACGTCTATGACTACCAGCGGCAGCTCCGTGATGACGGCCAGCCCCAGCGCCTCGGCCTTGAGCGAGAGGCCCGGGCCGCTGGTGCCGGTGGCGGCCAGGCTGCCGGCGAAAGCCGCGCCTATGGAGGAACAGACGGCCGCTATCTCGTCCTCGGCCTGGAAGACGGCCACGTCCTCCGACCTGTGCTTCGCCAGGGTCTGCAGTATCTCCGAGGCCGGCGTTATGGGGTAAGAGCCGTAGAAAAGTTTCCGCTTGAGCAGGCGGGCGGCCGTTATCAGCGCGTAGGCCGCGGCCTCGTTGCCCGTCAGGTTGCGGTACTTGCCGGGCTTGATGGTCCTCTTCCTTATCTGGAACCTGGCGTCGAAGATCTCGGTGGTCTCGGCGTAGTCACGCCCGGAACGCAGGGCTTTTTCATTGGCCGCGGCGACCTCGGGCACCTTGGAGAACTTTCCCTTTATCCACTCTATGGTCGGCCCCGTAGGAAGGCCGTACATCCAGTAGAGTATGCCCAGCATATAGAAGTTCTTGCATTTGAGGACCTGGGCCCTGGCCAGGCCGGAGTCCTTGAGCGCCGCCTCGGTGAGGGCGGTGGCGGGAACGGCGATGACGCGGTAATTGTCCAGCGAGCCGTCCTCCAGGGGATTGGCGGCGTAGCCGGCTTTCTCCAGGTCCTGCTTCGAGAAAGCGTCGGAGTTGACGATGATGACCGAGCCTTTTTCCAGGTTCTTCAGGTTCACGGCCAGGGCCGCCGGGTTCATGACCACC
>JAVVFK010000102.1:0-7811 GCA_032251015.1 Elusimicrobiales bacterium | reverse complement strand
CAAGGGCGCTTTCCAGTTCGTAAGCCGCTACGCGGGCGGCAGGGAATACAAGAAGCTCATGATCAGCGGCGACGCCGTCGAGACCTGGAAAGGTCCGGCGGAGCAGGAATCCCCCGTTCCGGTCGAGATATGGGAGCCCGTCAAGACCGGCGGGCTCAAGTCCAACGAAGCGGGCTCTCTTTTCGCCCTCGGGGCCGCGCTCAGGGGCGCGGCCCCGGGCAAACTGAAAATCGACATAACCGGAGTCTCCGCCGGCCAGGAGATGGAGCGGAAAGTCACATCCTATGTCTGGACGGTGGCCTCCCTGCTGGGAGCCGTTTTTCTGCTGCTCTCGCTCCTGAACCATGTCAGGATATATATGCTCGAATCACGGACTTCCGCGCTTATGTCGCAGGTCGGAGATATAAGCGAGTTCCAGGGCCAGACCGCCGACTCTATCGCGCAGGCCATAGAGACCGGCAACGCGGAAATCCGGATGATACGCGGCCTGCTGGCCGACACGGAGGTTATCGCTCCGAAACTTCAGGCTATAGGAGACAATATCCCCGACCAACTCTGGATAGAAACGTTCAGCTACCGGAACACCCTCCCGATATCCGAGATGATGGGCGCGGGCAAGGAGATAGTGATTCAGGGCTCTACCAAACTGAGCGGACAGGCCAAGTTCAGTGTCGTGGACCTTTACGTCAAGAAACTGAAAGAGGCCCCGGAGCTGAATTTCTTCCGTCCTCCCACGGGCAATATCGAGTTCAATCTGGACGCCAGCAGGGACGAGCTGGGCTCCGCCGACGAATCCGGCATGGCGGACGTGTCTCCCTACAGGGTCTTGTTGTCGGGCAGGTAGCGGGAACCATATGAAAGGCCTTATCGAAAAGATCAGGAATTCCGTTCTGGAGATGAAGGACGACGTCCTGGTCATATATTCCGAGAAAGGGATGATCCCTTTCAAGAAGCCGCTTCTTATCGCGACACCCGTCATACTGCTGCTCTATAGCGCCGTTTACGGCCCTTCTTCCGAAAAATACGCGACGAAGAAGATGGAACTAGCGCACCTCGAGAGCGTCTCCGTCCATTACTCCGGATATAACGAGATGCTCGCCCGCAAGAGCGAACTTCGCCGCAAGATGCCGCTCGCCAAGGATAAGGGCGAGTGGCTCAGTTATATCCTGACGTCCACGTCAAAGAAGCACGACATCTCCTTCGATTCGCTCATGGCGCAGGAGGAACAGAAAGCCGGCCCGCTTATCCTGGTCTCCCGCGGTGCCAGCGTTACCAGCACCTACGAAAAGATCGGGAAGTGGCTGGCCGAAGTGGAAAACTCCAAGATATTCCTCAAGATCACCGATCTGCAGATAACCCGGCGCTCCGCCGCGCCGGGCATGGTCAAGGTCACGATAAAGCTCGCCGCGGTATTCCCCGTTGACAAACCCCAGGACGGGGAGGGGCTATGAAGAATTTTGCCAGCATATTCGGATGGATACTGCTGCTAGC
The DNA here is from genome assembly GCA_032251015.1 of Elusimicrobiales bacterium. Lineage (GTDB taxonomy): Bacteria > Elusimicrobiota > Elusimicrobia > Elusimicrobiales > UBA9959 > UBA2231. Next base: position 6,320 of record JAVVFK010000102.1, on the reverse strand, counting down.
GGTGCTCGCAGTCCCGTCCTTCCTTTTTTACAACTGGTGGTCTGCCAACAAGGCCAAGGAGGCGCAACTGGCGGCCTCGCAGCAGGGCGTGCCGCGCGATTTTTTCCCGGGAGACGAGAAGCTCGACGGTGAAGCGGACGCTTCTCCCGCCGCCCCGTCGGCGGACTCTCAGCCTCTTGTGACGCCGGACCAGCCCGGGGCCGATCAGCCGGAAGCGGCTCCGGCGGGCGGTGAGACGGAGGAAGGCAAGCAGCCGGAGCCGCCGTTGCGGCCGGCTGAAGCCGAGCCTCCCGGGGAAGAGCCGCAGGGCGGTCAGCCGGCGCCGGAAACGGCCGGTGCGGACCCCTCAGCCGGAGAAACTCCCGCGGAAGGGGCCGCCGAGGCCGAAGAGGATTCTCCAGAGGCCGCGTCTTATTTCGAGCCGAAGACCGAGAGGAACCCGTTCCTCACGCCCGACGATTACGCCCGTATACGCGCCGATGAATACCGGCGCAGGCAGGAAGCCCGGCAACGATCGCAGGCGAACCAGAAACCCCGCGAGGTGCGCGTGGAGAGCCGCATAACCATACAGGGCATAGTCGGCACGAACGTTATAATAAACGGCGAGATGTATTCCCGGGGCGACACCGTCCTGGGGGCGAAAATAATCAGGATAGGGCCGAATTACATAATCGGCGAGCACAAGGGCCGCAGGTTCCGGAAGTACATGCAATAAGTTCCGTTCTCCCGCCTGCTAATAAGATATAATTAAGCGGAAAGTGCGATTTCGGAGGGTTTATGAAAGCGATACGTATTCTGACAGCTGCGGTTCTTTTTCTCCAGACGGTTCTGCTGCCGGCGGCCCCGGCCCTGGCCCAGGACGCCGACAGGCAGTTCATGAACGAACTGCAGGGGCCCTCCCAGGAGGGCGGCCCGATATTGGAGCCGGGACAGCAGCCCTCCGCGCAGCGCGCGCAGATGCCCGGCGCGCCGATACAGTCGGCCCAGATAGGCCAGGTTCAGCGCGAGGCCCCGATGTACGAGGAGGCGGAGGCCGTCTCTCCCCTGGACCGCAAGATCGGTCCCATACGTCTAAAGGCCGCGCCGCTGTCCACCTTTCTCGACGTGGTTTCCGCGCAGTCAAAGGTCAACTTCATAATATCCGAGGGGCTTGAGAAGACCACCATCACCGTCTTCCTGCGCAAGACTACCGTGCGAGAGGCGCTGGAACTTCTCCTCCGCGTAAAGGGACTGACCTACCAGCGTATCGGCAAAAGCAATACTTATGTCGTGACCAAGCGCGCGGCCGATCAGCCCAACCTCATCACCAAGATCTATACTCTCAACTATATCCCGCTCATCCCGGTATCCTCGGTCGTCAGCGATATATCCGCCATCACCTCGCAGGACGTGTCCTCCAGCGGCGGCGGGGAAGGGGGTGGTGCGAGTGCTGGCGAGGCGGGGAAGGATAAGACCGAGGGCGCTGTCGCCATCCTGAACATTATAAACAGCGTGCTCTCCAAGAAGTACGGCAAGATGGCCACCGACCCCAGGACCAACTCCCTGGTCATAACGGACATACCCGAGGTCTTTCCCCAGGTGGAGCAGATCATAGCCGAGCTCGACAAGAAAGCCCCGCAGATACTCATAGAAGCGCAGATAGTGGAGATAAATACCGACCGCGTTAACGAACTGGGCATAGAATGGGGCGGTTCGCGCGGCGAGATGGCTTATTTCGCCGGCCCGGCGCGGCTGACTGACTACGGCCTCCGGCCGGGTTTCTTCTCCGGCGAGAGTTGGAAACGTTTTTATCCCACGGCTGTGCCCTCCACGCTGACGTCCGACACTGAAGCGACCACCGACTCCGAATCGGACGGTGGTGAAGGGGGCGGTACCATCTCGTCCATTTTCTCTACCGGCGTCTCCGACCTGGGCAGCAACAAGGGTGTCTACTACGGCATATTCAGCCTTGCTCAGCTCCAGGCGATTTTCAGGGCGCTGATCTCCCGCGGCGAGGCCCGGTACCTGGGCAAGCCCAAGATCGTTTCGATGAACAATAAGACCGCTATCATCCAGATAGCCAGGGACGCCGCCGTAGGCACCGCGAGCTCCGTCACCTCGGCCGGCGGCGCGGCGGGCGAGGCTTCGACCAGCCTCGAGCGCAGGCGCGTGGGCCTCAACCTGATGGTGACGCCGCAGGTGAACAAGGAGGGCTTCATAACGATGATAGTCCAGCCTTCCTATTCCGATATAACGCCCTCCGCAATCACCGTTCAGGGCGAGACCGTCTACGACCCGGTCAGCCGCGGCGCGTCGACCATGGTCCGCGTCAAGAACGGCCAGACCGTCGTTATCGGCGGCATGCTGTCGTCCACCGAGACCAAGACGGTCAAGAAGGTGCCGTTGCTCGGTTATATCCCGATAGTCGGCTGGCTCTTCACCAGCGTCAGTTCCAGGCGCACCAATACGGACCTGGTGATATTCCTGACGCCTACCATCCTGGTGGATTGATCCGCGCTGCCGAGCGGGGCCGCAAAACGGCCCCTCGCCCGGCCGGTCCCTAAATATGGCAAGAAAGAAACTCGGCGAAATACTGATCCAATCGGGCGTGATAAACGAGGAACAGCTCGCCAAGGGGCTGAAGCTCCAGTCGCAGCTGTCCTGCCTCATCGGCGAGGCCCTGATAAAGCTCCATTACGCCAGCGAGGAGCAGGTCGCCATGGCCCTCTCCAAGCAATTGGGCGCGCCCTACGCCTCGCGCGAGAATAAGATCCTCAGTCCCGAAAAAGGCCAGGGCCTGGATAAGATCGTCTCCGAAAAGTTCGCCCGGGAGAACGCCGTCATTCCCCTGTTCATAGAGGATAATATCCTCGCGGTGGCGATGGCCGACCCGACCAATATCCTGCTGCTGGATAACATAAAGATGGTCGCCGGGATGGAGATAACCCCGTTCATCTCCACGCGCGAGCAGATACTCAAGGTCATCGACGTATTCTACGGCGGGCAGGCCGGAGACCTGATAGACAAGGTCATGGAAAGCGGGGAAAGCAAGGACGGCGCGGGGGGGGACGTCGCGGACGCGCTGACCCCGGACGGCAAACTGGACCTCGATAAAGTCATAGTGGGCGACAGCCGCGGCGCCCAGTCCATACAACTGGTAAACGCCATACTCAAGCAGGCCATCGGCGAGCGCACCTCGGACATCCACCTGGAGAAATTCGACGAGAAGATATCGCTGCGCTTCCGCATAGACGGCACTCTCTACGAGCGCAGCGCTCCGCCCGCCGAGATCTTCGACGCCATTATCTCGCGCTTCAAGATCCTGTCCAAGCTGGATATCTCGGAGCGCCGACTGCCGCAGGACGGCAGTTTCACCATCAAGTACCAGAGCCGCAACATCGAGAACCGCGTAAGCGTCTGTCCCACCGTCTTCGGCGAGAAACTGGTGCTCCGCATCATGGACCGGGGTTCGGTGGAGCTTAACATAGAAAAAATAGGGTTCGAACCGCGCCAGAAGGAGGACTTCCTGAAGGCCGCCGAATCCCCGCACGGCCTGATTCTCCTGACCGGTCCCACGGGCTCCGGTAAGACCACCACGCTCAACGCCGTCCTTAACACGGTCAAATCTCCAGAGATAAACATCATGACTCTGGAGGACCCCGTCGAAATCAAGATGGAGGGGATCAGCCAGGTTCAGATCAAGCCGGCCATCGGCCTGACTTTCGCCTCGGGTCTGCGTTCCTTCCTGCGCCAGGACCCGGACGTCATACTGGTCGGCGAAACCCGCGACAACGAGACGGCCGAGGCCTGTCTCAAGGCGGCCATGACCGGACATCTCGTTCTTTCCACGCTGCACACCAACAGCGCGCTCGAGGCCGTGCCGCGTCTCATTGATATGGATATCGAGGCGTACCTGCTGGCGAGCACGCTGCTTCTGGTGGCGGCCCAGCGCCTGGTCCGTGTGCTCTGCGACTGCAAGATCCCCTACAAGCCTCCGCAGGAAGAGCTGGATATGTTCGTAAAGGAATCCCAGCTCAATCCGATGCCGGACCTCAACCGGCTAATTTTCTACAAAGCTAAAGGCTGTCCCAAGTGCTTCAATATGGGTTATAAGGGCCGCAAAGCCATCTATGAAGTCTATTTCATAACCGAGGAGATGAAGCGCATAATCTCCAAGGACGCCGATATCCCCAAGATGAGGGTGGCGGCCGCCAAGGGCGGAGCCTGGGACCTGCGGGCCAGCGGCTGGCGCAAGGTCCTGGCCGGCGTTACGTCCGTGGACGACATGATGTCGGTGACCATGGTGGAACATTGATTCAATAGAAGTTATTTGGTAGAGTTTTTCCGGGTAACGATATGGGCAAGTTCATCTATACCGTCCAGGACGCCCAGGGGACTGTCACGACCGGGCACCTTGACGCGGAAGACGAGGACCAGGCTGTACAGGCCCTTCAGACGAAGGGTCTTTTCATACTTTCGATACAGTCTCAGCAGGCCAAGACCGGAGGCCTGCGACGGCAGGCCTCGACCGGCTCCGTAGGGGGCCGTGACCTGGTCTTTTTCGGCGAACAGATTGCCACGCTGCTGGGCGGAGGCGTACCGCTTGTCCGCGCCCTTTCCCTCCTTTCCGATCACGCCGAGAACAAGGCCCTGGGATCGGTCCTGACCGCCGTCACCAAGGAGGTCTCCGCCGGCGGAGCGCTCCACAAGGCGCTCGAAAAGCATCCAAAAGTCTTCGACGAGGTATGGATATCGCTGGTGCAGGCCGGCGAGGTTTCGGGTCAGCTTCCCGCCGTGCTGCGCCAGATCACGGCCTATTCCGAGGCGCAGGAAGCCATAAAATCCAAGATGGTAACCGCTGTCGCCTACCCCGCGGTCCTGTTCACCATGTCGATGGGAGTGCTGGCCTATTTTATCCTCTTCATCGTGCCCGTCTTCGCGGGTATTTTCGCGGACTTTAACCTCGAGTTGCCTTTTATAACCAAACTCATACTTTCGTTTTCCAAACTGGTCACCAACTATTTCATGATGATGATAGTCGTCGCCGTCGGCGCCGTGCTGGCCTTCCGGGCCTATATCTCCACTCCAGCCGGCCGACTCACCTGGAACCACGTGGTCTTCAAGATCCCGCTGATAGGTCCGCTGGTCAAGAATATAAATATCGAGCGCCTCCTGACCACTATGTCGACGCTGATTAAGAGCGGCGTCAGCATCCTTAACGCCGTTTCCGTGCTTGAAGGCGCCTTCCGGAAGAACCTGATCTTCCAGAACGCGCTGAAGAAGGCCAAGTCCGAAATTGCCAGCGGCCGCTCCATAGCCGATTCCTTCCGCAAGACCGGCGTCTTCCCCGGCATGGTCACCGAGATGATGTGGATGGGCGAAGAATCGGGAAAGCTACCGGACATAATCCAGGTACTCTCCAAGTATTACCAGGAGCAGATCGACCAGTTCCTGCGGCGCTTCTCCGCCATGATCGACCCCATCCTGGTCGTGGGGATAGGCGGCATCATCGCCGTCATAGTCATGTCGATATTCATGCCGATATTCCAGCTGTCGCAGATAGGCGCCAAATAGGGGGGCAAAATGCGGTCTATCAGAAAAGGGTTCACCCTCATCGAGTTGCTGGTGGTGGTCATCATACTGGGGGTGCTTACCTCCATGGGCGTGCCTTACTACCTCAAAACGGTGGAGAGTTCCAAGGCCACGGATGCCGTGGCGGTGGCCCACATGGTAGGGGTGGCATCGCAAATGATGATACTGGACAACCCGACCGCGACCTATAACGGAGGGCAGTTGACCAATACCTGCAATACCGGGACCTGTCCGACGTCGGGCACCCGTTCGGCCTGCCACCTGGTGCGATGCAATTATCTCTCAAGGCAGGACTGGAACTCCCTTGCCTACACGATCCGCGCCTGCAATCCGGATACGGGTGCGGGGGGGTCTGGTTGCGCGGTGGGCCGCACTGCCTACGCCAACCGCAGGAGCGGCAAGTATTCTTCCTGGACCTACTATTTCACCAGTTCCGGGGCTTGTGTCCATTCTCCCACTTCGGGCGCGCTGCAGGCCCCCAGTTGCCCCAGTTTCTGACACTTACAAGGAGACGGCGGTGAGGACCAGACCAGGCGTTTCTCTTCTCGAAGTCGCCATAGCCGGCCTCATAACGGCTATGACGACGGCCGCGGTTTTTTCGGTCGTCCTTTCCAGTTTCGTCTCCCATGAGCGCGCCGACAAACGCGAACTGGCGGGACTGACGATCAAAAGGGCGCAGAAGACGCTGATGGGGTATGTCTCCGCCGTCCCGGGGGAGACCGCCTATTCTCCGGGGTCCCCGGCGGGGC
>JAVVFK010000101.1:0-7872 GCA_032251015.1 Elusimicrobiales bacterium | reverse complement strand
CGCCCTGAAATGAAGTTCTCCGCGGCCCCGGTGCACGAAATATTCTGTTCCCGCCAGGGCGAGGGCCTGTACTGCGGCCGCAAGCAGGTGTTCCTGCGTTTCGCCGGCTGCAACCTCGACTGCTCTTACTGCGACGAACCCGCCGCCCGTTCCCTCCCGTCCTTCATGATGACTCCGGCCGAGGCCGCCGCGGAGGTTATACTGCAGGCGCGCCGGGGCCGCGCCCGTATCGTTTCCTTCACCGGCGGCGAGCCTCTTCTCCATTGGGCTTTCATAAAAGCGCTCGCCCCGGCCCTGAAGAGCTCCGGCCTGTCGCCGCACCTCGAGACCAACGGTACGCTGTACCGCGAACTGGGCCGGGTCGTCCGTCTTCTGGACGCCGTGGCCATGGATATAAAGCTCCCGTCGTCGGGCGGACACCGCCCGTTATGGTCCGCCCACCGCAGGTTCCTGTCAGTCGCGCCGCGCAAAACTTTCATAAAGGCCGTGCTGACCTCGTCGGCGTCCATTGCGGATTTTAAGCGCGCCGTCGGCTTGGCCGCCGCCGCGGGGCGGGATATCCCGTTTTTCATACAGCCGGCATCAGCGGGGGACACCATGCGGCATGGCGTCCCAGTACCGTTCCGTCCGCCGTCGGCCCGCCTGGTCCGCGAGGCGGAGGCTTGCGCGCGCGCCAGGCTTTCCAAGGTAAAAGTCCTTCCCCAGCAGCATCCGCTGTGGGGGATCAGATAAGGAGGCCGATATGTCCGAAGGTTCTTTCCTGGTAGATTGCCCCTGCTGCAAGGCCCGCATCGAAGTGGACCGCAAGACCGGCAAGGTCCTGCGCCATTGGGATAAGCCTAAGATCAAGGACGGCGCCGATCCCATGCACGAGGCGATGAAGAAGATGCAGGAGGATAAGGCCAGGCTTGAGGGTTATTTTTCCGGGGCCAGGGATGAGATGGACAAGAAGAAGCGCGACCTTATGGATAAGTTCGAACAGGAGAAGAAGCGCATAGAGGAATCGGGAGAGGACATAAAGCCCATCAATCCCATGGACCTGGACTGATACTTCCCGCCGCTTATCCCCCCGGCCATCGGGCCCACCCGCGGGTGGGCCCTTTTTTCGTTCAAAAGAGCCTTTTCGGCCCTGTCTCCGGTCCAGTGCCGGGGCTAAACTATAAGCATGGTGAAAAACATTCCATTCCTTTTCAAAGTTCTCGTTATTTCCATCTTTCCCGTATCCTCTTTCGCGCAGGGCGACTACGACTCCCGCCTGGGCGAATTGCAGTCCGGCATGGAGCGCACCGCTGAATCCCTCGGGATGCCCGTTCACGAGGACTGGGCCGCGGACCTCTCCGGCCGCTTCGACGGCTCCCTTTCCGGCGATCAGTCCGCCGCGCTTCAGCTGACCCCGCTGCGCGCTCCCGCGCCGATCCCGCAGGTTCCCTCTCTCCCCGTCATACCCCCGCTGCCTTCGGACTATCCCCTTCCCGAGCCGGTCTCCTATACCGGCACCGCCGTCATCGCATGGCATGCCGTAGGCGCGCAGCTCGCGGATAACGGCTGGATACCCTGGGCCGACGGCGCCCCTACTTTCGACGATATCTCCAAGCGCGTTCTCAAAGCTTCGGTCTCCCGGGCCTATCCCGCCCGCCGCGCCGGCCAGCAGTCCCTGTTCCGCGACGGCGGCTTCATAACCGAATACGAGCGCGCCACCGGCAGCTCTTTCCGCGACGGCAACAACGCCCGCTACCTGGTCAACGGCCCCGCCTCCTTCGCGGTCCGCGACCGCCTCATGCGCGAGGCCAAAAAGAGCCTGCTGGTCTCCAGCTGGGCCTTCTACGATGATATAACCGGCTGGGAGGCCGCCCAGTACCTGATGCTCAAGAAGCGCGAAGGCCTGGAAGTGAAGGTCATAGTGGACAGGAAAGTGGCGGTCGGCCACGGCAAGCGCGTGCTTAAGCTGATGGAAGAGGCCGGCATAGAGGTCCTGCGCTACGACGACTCGAAGCGCGGCAACGATATCTGGCACGTCAAGATGATGATAGTGGACGACGCCTACGCCATAGTGGGCGGCATGAATTTCGGCGATGTTTACTCCCACAAGGACCCCAACAACGTGAAGTGGCGCGACACCGACGTGATCTACTCCGGCCCCGCCGTCGCCGAGAGCCGCCGCCTCTTCGCCCGGGTCTGGAACGCCAAGGTCCGCGAGAACAAACTGAAGTTCGGCCTGGTCTCCGAGACCGCTCCGTCCGGCGCCTACCAGGGCGGTTCCGCCCGCGTCAGCGTGATCATGCAGAACCCCCCGGCCGATTCCAACATCCTCGTCAGCATAGTGAAGGCCATGTACGGCGCCACCGAGCGCATCAACATAGAGAACGCCTATTTCGTCTCCCTGCCCGTGGTCACCAAGGCCGTCCTGGACGCGGTCGCCCGCGGCGTGGAAGTGAACATCATCACCAACTCCAAGGAGAGCATAGACCCCGAGGGCAAGACCATAGTGGAAGCGATGTACAGCTGCCTGATGCCGCTGGCCGAGGCCGGCGCCAACATCTATCTCTACCAGGGCTCGTCCACGCTGCACTCCAAGTTCATGACCGTGGACGGCGTCTTCGCCAACATCGGCTCCTACAACCTGCATCCCCGCGGCGAGCGTTACGACACCGAGGTCAACGTGAGCATCATAGACCCCGTCTCCACCGCCCAGCTGGACGCGGCCTTCGCCAACGACGTGGCTTCTTCCCGCCGCGTGACCTCCCCGGCCCAGCTCGGCGAGAAGCCCGGCTGGCTGTCGAGTTTCGTTTCCGAGTACTTCTACGCGCAGTTGAAGAAATAAACCGCGCGGCCGCGAAAAAAACCCGCCCCGGAACGGATTCCGGGGCGGGTTTTTCGTCATAGGCAGGGGCGGTTCCCGGTGACGGGCGCTTCAGTTGAAGACGGCCTCCGCTTCCGCCCTCGCGCTCTCCAGGCAGACGACGAAGACGTCGTCCCCCGGCCGCAGGATGGTCTCGCCGTCGGCGATAAAGGGCTGGGCCCCGCGTATCACGGCGCCTATTATGGAACCCGGGGGGAATTTAAGGTCCTTGAGAGGCTTGAGAAGCAGGTCCGGCTCCGCCGGTTTTTCCGGCACCTTGAGGTTCATGACCTCCGCTTCGTGCTCGCCCAGCAGCATGGCCGACTTGACCCGGCCCCGCCGTACATAGCGGGCTATCGAGTCGGTCATGGCCCGTTTCTGGCTGATGATGGCGTCCACGCCGTGCGAGCCCGCCAGTTCCTCGTAGGCCAGTTTGTCGCAGCGCACTACGACCTTGCCCGCGCCGAGCGACTTGGCGAAGATCCCGACAAGCAGCGATTTCTCCGGATCCTTGAGCAGGACCAGTGCGGCGTCTATTTTTCCCTCCTCTATGCGTTCCCGCAGGAAGTCGGGGTCCGAGCCGTCGCCATTGAGTATCATCGATTTTTCCAGCAGCCCGGCGACGTATTCGGCGCGGGACTTGTCCTTTTCGACGATGGTCAGCGAGAAGCCCTGGTTCTCCAGTTCCCTGGCGACCGACAGGCCGGTATTGCCGCAGCCTATCAGGAGCACTCTCTTTATGTAGTGCCAGGGATTACCGGAAAGGATGGCCAGTTCAGTGAGATGTGCCGGCAGTGTCAGGAAAACGGCGCGCTCATCCTCCTGTATCCTGTCGTCGCCGGAGGGAATGCGCACGCCTTCGGCCCCGTGTATGGCGGCCACCAGGCAGTCCTTCGGAAGGTCCTCCCGTATCTGGGCCAGCGTCTCGTGGATAAGCGGCGAATCCGGTCCCAGGCTCATTCCCACCAGGACCAGCGCGCCGCCCGCCAGTTCCCGCATCTCTCCGCTCCCGGTGAAGCGCAGAGTGTCCTCTATGGAGTCGGCGATGGACTCTTCCGGGCTGACGAGAGCGTCCAGGCCCAGGTCCCCGGCGCTGAGAGAGAGGCCGCCGGCCATATGCCGGGCCTGCCTCACGCGGGCCACGGCGCGCAGGGACGAGGGCCCGTACTTGCGCGCCGTCATGCACGCGATGAGGTTCACTTCGTCGCCCGCCGTCACGGCCAGGATGAGGTCGGCGCGCTTTACGCCGGCTTGCCGCAGGACGGCCGGGTTGACGCCGGACCCCGCCACGACCAGCGCGTCCAGCGAGGCGTCCAGCCTGGCGGCCAGTTCGGCGTCCTGCTCTATGACGGCCACCTCGTGGCCCTCCGAGACGAAGACCCTCGCCAGGTGGCTGCCGACCTCTCCCGCTCCGACAATGACTATGTACATTGGTTCATCTCCTAAACGCCCTGGTCGCCAGGGCGCTGAACAGGATCACCACCGGGAATATCTCAAGGCGGCCCACCCACATCTGCAGCATGAGCGTCAGCTCTATAACGACCGGCATATCCGGGGCCGTGAGGCCCGAGGAAAGGCCCACGTTCCCCTGGGTGGAAACACATTCGAAGAGTATGTCGGCCAGCGTGAACCCCGGCCCGGCGTAATGGGCCACCACTATTATGGCGGCGGCCAGCACGGCCAGGTAGACGAGGCAGAATACCGCCGCGTCGTGCACCTCGCGCTTCATGGCGTCGGGGGAAAGCGTCCGGTCCCCCGTGCGCAGCGGCAGGACCACGGACTCCGGGAGGAAAACCCTGCGCACCCGCCAGACCACGGCGCGGGATATGAGGTATACGCGGATCAGCTTGAAGCCTCCCACCGGCGCGCCGGCGGACCCGCCGATAAGCATCGGCACGAACGCGAAGAACATCACGGCCGAATTCTTCCAGTTCCCGATATCGGAAGTCTGCCAGCCGGTGGTGGTCAGCGCGCTGATAAACTGGAAAATCCCTTCGCGCAGCGGGTCCCCCACGGCCGGAACGCCCCAGAGAAGAAGTACCGCCGCGAGTGAACCGCAGGGGAGCAGCAGGCTCATCAGGCGGAACTGGGGGTCCCGCCAGAAAACGCGAAGGGACCGCTCGCGCAGGAAGAAATAATAGAGAGGCAGGGAAATCGCGCTGAGTATCATCGGGGGGATATGGGCCAGTTCCAGCGCGTAGGAGCCGTAACCGGCTATGCTGTCGTCGAGCACGCTGAAGCCGCCGGCCGCCAGGCCCGTCATGGCGTGATTGACCGCGTCGAACAGGCTGTTGACGAAGCCGTATCCGGGGAGGAAGACCAGCGTCGAGACGAAGAGCCAGAGCGCGGCGGCCCCCGTGACCAGGGCGTAGATCTTCCAGGTCTCGCGCGCCGTTCCGATTATGCCCGGCCTCAGCTTGGTCACGGCCAGTTCGGAGCGGAACAGTTCTATCTCGTTGGCCAGGCGCGGTCGGGGCAGCAGTGCCAGCGAGAGTATGACCACGCCGGCGCCGCCCAGCCACTGGCAAACCGAGCGGTAAAAGAGCAGGCCGCGGCCTATGGAAGGCTCGTGCACCGCCATGGTCAGCCCGGTGGCCGTATAGGCGCTCATGCTTTCGAAAAAAGAGTGGAGGGGGTTCCTGAAGAAAAAGAGGCTGGAGGCGTAGTCCTGCCCGGCGGGTACGAAAGCCCGGGCCGCCGCTTCGGGCGTCCAATAGGCCGCCAACAGGAAGGGCAGCGCGCCGAAAACGGCGCTCACCAGCCAGCCCGCCCCGGCTATCATCATGGCGTGATGTCTTTCCGGCTCCGGGGCGTTCCTGAAGTGGCGCCAGGCCCAGCCGCCACAGCCCGCGCTTATCGCGGCGGAGGCGAAAAGGGCGAGGGCCGTGAAATATTCCCCGAATATCAATGAGACGGCCAGGGCCGCCAGCATTCCCGCGGAGAGCAGGAGTTGCAGCCCGCCTATGTCCCGCGCGAGGGTTTTCATTCCCGCGGCGTTGTCGGTATGGTTCATCGCCTACCTGGCGGCCGGCTCCGCTAGCAGACCGTGCATCTCTTCCGCCGTTTTCGCCTTCAGCATCCGGTCCAGGAAGCCGGGGGTCATGGCGAGCCGGCTGATCTTGGCCAGGGCTTTCAGGTGCGCGCCGGCCGATCCCTCGGGCGCGGCCAGGACGAAGAAAAGCCGGGTGGGCTCGCCGTCCGCGGAGCCGAACTCCACGCCGCCGCGCGAGCGCCCGAGGCAGGCGGCCAGCCCTCCGGGCAGGCCCAGTTTTGCGTGCGGGATGGCAATGCCGCGCCCCACGGCGGTGGAGCCGTTCTGCTCCCGTTCCGTCAGCGCGTCGGCCAGTTTTTTAGCGTCCAGGCCCGGCCTGCGCGCCGCCAGGAAGGCGGCCATTTCCTTTATAATGCCGTCGGGGTCGTCCGAATTCAGTTCGGGGATCACATTTTCTTTTGATATGAGTTCTGATATATTAATTCGTGATTGTGGGGTCATAGCCGTATACGCTGATATTACAATATTTGCGCCCCCCAGGCGCAGACGCCGCGCTGGGGCGCCCGCTTCTCCCGCGGTGAAGAATACGGAGAGGCGCCAGGCTGTTTATTTTTTGCTAGACTGATTCGGCAGGGTTAAAATATAGGGAGGGTGTTATGAAAATACTCGTCGTTTACTATTCGATGTACGGCCATATGCATGAAATGGCCAGGGCCGCCGCGGAAGGGGCGAAGTCGGCCGGCGCGGAAGTGGAGATAAAGCGGGTGCCCGAGACGCTTCCGGAGGAAGTTCTCGCAAAGATGGGCGCGCTGGAAGCGCAGAAGGCCCAGGCCGGGGTCCCGTTCTGCTCGCCGGACGACCTGGCCAAAGCGGACGGAATAATATTCGGCACGCCCACGCGCTTCGGCAATATGTGCGGCCAGATGCGGCAGTTCCTGGACGCCACCGGCGGCCTCTGGGCCAAGGGCGCGCTGGTCGGAAAGGTGGGCGGCGTCATGTCCAGCTCGGGCACGCAGCACGGCGGCCAGGAATCTACGCTGCTTTCTTTCCACATAACGCTGCTGCACCAGGGCATGGTGGTGGCCGGTCTTCCCTACGCCTTCGAGGGTCAGACGGGCGTGGAGGAAGTGAAGGGCGGCTCGCCTTACGGCGCCTCGACAATAACCGGCGCGCAGGGCGAACGGATGCCGTCCAAAGCCGAACTGGACGGCGCGCGCCACCAGGGGAAGTACGTGGCGGAACTGGCCGGCAAACTCTCCGCGAAATAACGGCGGCCCCGCCGCGCCCGAAAAGCCCCGGCCCGGGCCGGGGCTTTTTCATTCCCGGCCGCGGGGGCCTAAATTGTATAATTCACCCATGGAAAACAACACGGAGACCCCCGCGGTCAGGACCAATTTCATACACGAACTGATAGACGAGGACAACGCTTCCGGCAAATTCCAGGGCCGCGTACATACGCGTTTCCCGCCGGAGCCCAACGGCTATCTCCATATAGGACACGCTACCTCTATCATCCTCAACTCCGGCATAGCCCGCCATTACAACGGCAAGTTCAACCTGCGGTTCGACGACACCAACCCGTCGAAGGAGGAGCAGGAATACGTGGACTCGATAATCGAGGACGTGCGCTGGCTGGGCGGCGAGTTCGAGGACCGGCTGTTCTTCGCCTCCGACTATTTCCAGCGGATGTACGACTGGGCGGTTGAACTTATAAAAAAGGGAAGGGCGTACGTCTGCGACCTGAGCCCCGAAGAGGTCCGCGCGCACCGCGGCGCCCCAGGCGAGCCCGGCAAGGACAGCCCGTACCGGGACCGTTCCGTGGAAGAGAATCTGGACCTTTTCGAGAGAATGAGGAAAGGGGAGTTCCCGGACGGCAGCCGCACGCTGCGCGCGAAAATAGACATGGCGCATCCGAACCTCAATATGCGCGACCCGGTGATGTACCGCATACTCCACGCGGCTCATCACCGTACGGGGGACCGGTGGTGTATCTATCCCACCTATGACTGGGCCCATGGACAGTCCGATTCGATCGAAGGGG
>JAVVFK010000100.1:0-7879 GCA_032251015.1 Elusimicrobiales bacterium | reverse complement strand
CCGCCGCCGCGACGGCTCGTTCCTGCCCGTAGAGGTCAGCGTCACCGCCGTCTCGCACGAGGACAGGCAATATTTCCTGGCGGTCGTCAGGGACATCTCCGAACGGCGCAAGATGGAAGAGGCCATCAGGGAAGTAAAAACCCTGCAGGACCTCATCCCTATATGCGCCAACTGCAAGAAGATCCGTTCCGACAAGGGTTACTGGGAACAGGTGGAGACCTATTTCGAGCGGAGAGCGGACGCCAAGTTCACCCACGGCATCTGCGAGGCCTGCGCCGGCAAGCTCTACGGCCACGAGGACTGGTACAAGGATATGAAGGGACACTGATCCCGGGAACGGCCCGGAACGGACGCGCGATATGAAACGCTCACTTTACGCGATACTTGCCCTGCTGCTGCCCGCCTGGGCTTCCGCCGTCGAGGCCCCGGAGGACTTCTGGAGCTTCATGAGCGAGGAGGCCGCCAACCTTACGGTGGCGTCCCCGATACCGGAAAGCGTCTTCGACAGCGTCTCCAACGTCACGGTCATCGACCGCGCCGCTATCGAAAGGTACAACTTCGCTTCGGTCGCCGAAGCGGTGCAGACCGTTCCGGGCCTCTCGGTGCTTCGCACCTACCTGATGCACAATATCCCCACCATGAGGGGAGCGCTGCAGGAGCATTACGCCAACAAGGTGCTGGTGATGATAAACAACGTCCCGATGTGGAACGCCGTCACCGGCGAGGGCGACCTGGACCGCGTTGCTATAGATTCGGTGGAAAGGATAGAGGTCCTCCTGGGCCCCGCTTCGGTACTCTACGGGACCAACGCCCTTACGGGCGCCATAAACATAGTGCTGCGGGAAAGCCCGAGGAGCGGGGGCGGTCTGCTCACGGGCGGGCTGGGGTCCGGCGCCGGCGGCTACGAGGGAAAGACCGCCGTCTCGCGCGCGGGCGGATTTTATTCCTGGGAGGACGGGGACGCCTCCTATACGCTCTCGGCCGACTCCCGGCGGGAGGAGCAGCCCTCCGTACTGTTCACCGACGAAGCGGGGGACCGGAACTCCCTGCGCGAGTATTTCGGCGCGCGGACGCTTAATTTCATCGGCAGGAAAGGGGAGAATTCCATCCTTGTGAACGCGGCCTCCAGCGACCAGAACTCCCTGGGCAATTCCCTGACGCTATCGAGCGGGGAGCTTTTCAGCGAAACCAAGGAGATGGTCCTGGCGGCCTGGTCCCGCGGCTTCGAACCGTCCTGGGGCCGGCTCAGGCTCTCGGCGGCTTACGACTGGCAGCGCCGCAATATCCCCCGCGACGCGGCGGACGATATCCGCTCCGACATCGAAGGGGCCCGCCTGACCGGCTCGGCCGCCGCGCTCTTACCGCTGCGCGGCGGGTTCTACCTGGAGGCGGGCGGCGCCAGGGAATACCGCAGCGCCCTGCGCTACCTTAACTACAACTCCGACACGGGCGTACCGCTGGACGACAACAGCATGAGCGGGCGCAAGACCCGCGAGACCTCGGCTCATCTCCAGGCGGGCTACGACGGGGAGAGCTGGCGCCTGCTGGCGGGCAGCCGTTATACCCGCGACAGCGCCGCCGGCGACAATTTTTCCGCGCGGGCTTCGGCGATATATAAATTCGACGCCCATAACAGCGTTAAAGCCATGTGCAGCCAGTCCTTCCGTTCGCCTACGCCTTTCGAGCAGTATTTCAAGCCTTCCACGGTCACCGTGCTGGGGAACCCTTCTCTCGCGCCGGAGCGCACCGAAACCTGGGAAATATCCTATCTCATCGCCCGGGGGGGATTCTTCGCGCACGCCACGGCCTACCGCGCCATGTACAAAGATACCATCTTCAGGGACCTGGGGAGCTTCACCCGGGACGGGACCGCGTATACGAACGTCAACTTCTACGACAACGCCCCCGACTATCATTCGGCCGGGATCGAACTGCAGGGCCGGTACTCCGGCAGGAACCTGCGCGCCTTCCTGGCCCTGGATATTTCGCGGGGCAGCCGCGACGACGAGCACACCGTTCCCAAGCCCGGGGCTTTCGGCCTCCCGGGCGGCACGACATGGAATTTTAAATATGTTCCCGAGTACAACGTTTCAGGCGGTGTCTCGGCGGACAGGGGCAGTTTTTTCGCGTCTTCCAATTTCAATATCTTCGGCCCGGGCCGCTCGCTGAGACGGGATATCCCGGCGCAATTCTGGGCCGATCTTACCGCCGGTTTCAGGGCCGGGGCGGTCCGTCACAGGCTGGCCGTACGGAACCTGACCGGCAAAGCCGTGGAAGTCCCGGAATACGTACGGCTCAAAGTAGTGGAAACGCTGCCGCTCTATACCGGGCGCAGGCTGGAATACACTTTCAGTTACAGTTTTTAAAATGAAGACCCTGACGCTCCATTTACTTCTGACGCTCGCCGCCGTACAGGCGCAGGGGGCGCCGCCGCATACCGTCGCGGTCCTTTCCAGGGCGCAGGGAGTGTACATGGAGGCGTTCTCCGCCTTCCAGGCGGCCTACGGCGCGGAGATACCGCATTACGATCTTTCGCGCTCCAGGCCGTCCCTGCCGCCCGGCGTCCGCACGGTAGTGGCCTTCGGCGGCAAAGCCGCGGCCTGGCGATATCCGGCCCATGTGAACGTCGTATATGCCATGGCGCCGGGGCTTATCATACCTCCGCGCGGCAGCGCGCGCGCGGTAGCGGTGAAGGTGAGCCTCATCCCCGCCATGCCCAGAGTACTCTCGCGGATTAAGGAAATACAGCCGGGACTGAAACGGCTGACCATATTCTGGACCGCGCCGCGCTATGACGCGCTGGCCCAACGGGCGAAAGCGGACGGCGCCGCTCTGGGAATGACCGTAACGCTGCGCCGGGTGGAAGGCTCCGAAAAACTCCCGGGGCTTCTGCGCGGGGAAATGGGAGAAATGGACGCGTTCTGGCTCCCGCCCGACCCCCTGCTGGTGACGCAGGACAACCTCAGGACCCTGAGGGAATTCTCCTGGGGCAACGGGATACCTTTCTACGGGGCCACCAGGGGCATCACCCGCGAAGGCGCGGTCGCCTCGATAGGGGTGACCTTCCGCGGCGTCGGGGAGACCGCGGCGGGCCTCGTCCGCCGGCTGGAGGCGGGGGAGACCCTCCCCGCCGTAGTGCATCCCGGCGCGGAAGAACTGACTTTGAACGCCACGGCCGCCAGGCATTGCGGCATCAGCATACCGGGCAGGCTGGCCGGGGGAGCGGCCCTGCTTTTCCCATGAAACTCCATCTTAAGATAATGCTCTTCGTCCTGGCCCTCATAGGTGGCGCGCTTTGGGCCAATATTTATTTCTCCCGCACCGCGGTAACCAGGGCGATGACGGCGCAGATCGCCGAGACGGGAGAGATAGCGGCCGCGGGACTCACGGCCGAACTGCGGCGGGCCCTGAAAGAGGGGGACGAGCCGGGCGGGATAAAGGCGCTGCACGCCTTCGCCAGGCGCACCGGCGCCCTTTACGCGGCGGCGATCCTGCCGGACGGCGAAGTGGTGGCGCATACCAACGTTGCCCTGGCCGGTTCGCGCATTTCCGACCCTCTTTTCAAGGAAGCCGCGCGCGGCGGATCCACCTCATTCAGCCGGACGTTCTACGCGATGGAAAAGGGGTCCCGGGAAGTGGTGGAGACCGTCATACCGGTCCCGGACGAGCCCCGTCCGTCGGGGGAGGCCCTTATCCTGGAGGGATCGTCCGGGAACGGGAAAACCGCCGGCTTCCTGATGACAGGCCTGCCGCTCGCGGCGGCTAAAAAGGCCGAGGCCGAGATAAGCTTCAAACTCCTCGTACTGGCGCTGCTCATTTCCGCCGCCGCGCTGGTGATATCCGCCCTTTTCGTCAGGATCATGCTGCGCCAGGTCGCGCTTCTGGGCGAGGGCATACTCAAGGTAAGGGAAGGCGATTACGAGGTCTCGGTGCCCGTGGTGGCCAAAGACGAACTGGGCGAAGTGGCGGCCAGTTTCAATAAGCTCAGCCAGGGTCTCTCCGAAACCACTGTCTCTAAAAGATACCTGGACTCGCTGATAGAAAGCATGCCCGACCCGCTGATCATCACCGACGATAAAGGCGCCGTCATCCGGGCGAATATGGCGGCCGCGTCCTTTGCCGGATACGATTTCGGGGAGCCCGGCTCCGTGGACCTGCGCACTATCCTGGAACCCGAGGCGGATGGCGCCCCGCATCCCTACGACCTCCTCGCGAAAGGCGCCCACATCCGGGAACTCGACCTCCTCCTGGTGGCGCGCGACGGCCGCCGCCGGCCGGCCATGCTTTCCGCTGCGACCGCGGGCGGCCAGGTGGTCGTGGTCCTCAAGGATACTGCGCAGCATAAAGAGTCGGAGGCGCGTATCGCGCAGTACCTGAAGGAGGTCGAACGCATCAACAGCGAGCTGGACGCCTTCGCGCACACCGTCTCGCACGACCTGAAGGAGCCGCTCAGGGGCATCGAGATGTTCTCGGGAATGCTGCTCTCGGACTACAAGGACAAGCTGGACTCCCAGGCGGAGGATTACCTCTCACGGGTGGTCAAAGCGGCGGCCCGCATGCGGCGCCTCATAGACGACCTGCTCGGCTACGCGCGTATCTCGCGGGTGCGCAACCCCTATGAAACCGTCCCCTCCCGGCTCCTCGCCGAGGAGGCGGCGGCGGGCCTGTCTGCCGCGATAGAGGAGCGGAAGGTCTCGCTCACCCTGGACCCCGGGCTCCCGGAGATATTCTGCGACCCGGTGAAGATGCGCCAGGTATTCCATAACCTGATAAGCAACGCGGTAAAGTATAATGATAAGCCGGGCCCCGAGGTTAAGATAAGCGCCGAGCTGTTCGGGCAGTACTGGAAGTTCTCCGTCAAGGATAACGGCATAGGCGTGCCTCCCCAGTACGCGGAAGAGATCTTCAAGATGTTCAAACGCCTCCATTCCCGGCACGAATACGGGGGCGGAACGGGCGCCGGGCTGGCGATAGTGCACAAGATCATCGAGGAGCACGGGGGCCGGGTATGGGTGGACTCGGAGGAAGGGAAAGGGTCCTCGTTCAGGTTCATCATACCGGCGGTCCGGGAAAGCGACGGGAGGGTATAAATGGCTGAGAACGAAAAAGAGAAGCCCAGCCTGCTGCTGGTGGAGGACAACGAGGACGATGTCCTGATAGCCAGGCGGGCTTTCGGGGAGTTCCGCATCTTCTCCGAAGTGCACGTTGCGCGCGACGGGCAGGAGGCCCTCGACATGCTGACCGGGGCCGGCGGAAAAAAGGCCCTGCGTCCTTCGATCATACTGCTGGACATCACCCTGCCGCTGATGGACGGGATAGCGGTCCTCAAGCGGCTCAAGAGCGACCGGCAGCTCTGTTCGATCCCGGTGGTGATGCTCACCACTTCTTCCCGCCAGGAGGACGTCCAGCGCAGCTACGCCGCCGGCGCCGCCTCCTACGTCACCAAACCGCCGTCGCTGGAGGAATACGCGGACCTGGCCCGCAAATTCGAAATGTACTGGATAACGGTATCCAGGCTTCCTTTCTGAGGCAAGATGACGCCGACTAAAAAAACGCCTATCCCCGATATCGCGCTGCTCAAGTGGCGCAACATAGCCGACCTGCTGGCCGAAGTTGCCGACGTGCCGGCCGCCGCGATCAACATGGTCGAGGGGGAGGGACTGCGGGTCATAGGCGTCAGTAAAGGCGAGGACAGCCCCATGACCCAGGGGGGCATTATAAAGACCGACGAGGACTCGCGCAGTTACTGCGCGGCCGTCATCAGGGCCAGGGAAAAGCTGGTCATAGAGGACGCCCGCCGCAGCGCGTTCTGGAAGAACAGCGAGAACGTGAAAGCGGGGTTCATCGCCTACGCCGGGGTGCCGATCTTCTATCCCGACGGCGACATATTCGGAAGCATCTGCCTCCTGGACAGGAAGGTCAACGATTTCAAGGGCCCGGTCATGAGGCTGATGGAGGAGTTCTCCGACATCATAACGGGACACCTCTCGCTGATCGCAAAGAACTGCCAGCTCGAAGACACACTAAAGGAAGTGCGCACGCTCCAGGGCCTCATCCCGATCTGCGCCAACTGCAAGAAGATACGCGACGACAAGGGCTTCTGGCAGAAGGTGGAGGTCTACCTTGAGGAACACTCGGGCGCGCGCTTCACTCACGGCCTCTGCGACGCCTGCGCCGATAAGCTCTACGGCAAGGAATCCTGGTACAAGGACTTCAAAAAACCCTGAAAGGAGGAGTAAGACCGGCGCCGGCCCTTCCGGCGCCGCCGCCCGCCCCATGTCAGACAACCCCGAGCACGACGGCGGCATCCTCCGCTCTTTCAGCCACCGCGACTACCGCCTCTTCTATTCCGGACAGATCGTTTCCCTGACGGGGAACTGGATACAGACCACGGTGCAGGGCTGGCTGGTCTACAGCCTCACGCTTTCCTCCGCCGCGCTGGGCGCCGTGGGGTTCGCCGCCATGGCCCCTACGCTGTTCCTGGGCGCGTTCGCCGGGGTCTACGCCGACCGCTGGGACAAGCGCCGCGCCCTTATGGGGACCCAGGCGCTGGCGATGCTGCAGGCTTCCGCCCTCGCCCTGCTGACCATATCGGGCGCCGTGCAGGTATGGCACATCGCGCTGCTGGCCTGCCTGGCGGGCTGTATCGGAGCCTTCGACATGCCGATACGCCAGTCCTTCGTGGTGGAACTGGTCGGACGCAGGGACCTCTCCAACGCCCTGGCGCTCAACTCCATGATGTTCAACATGGCCCGCATCGCCGGACCCGCCGCCGCCGGCGTGCTGATAGGGATGATGGGGCCCGGCTGGTGCTTCGCGCTCAACGCCGCCACTTACACCTTCGTGATAGCGGCGCTCTGGAAGATCTCGGCCGACCGCCCATCCTCCCGGGCCGGGCTGCTCCGCGAGCCCGTGCTGGAATCCCTCAAGGCGGGGCTGCGTTACGCCTGGACCCACCACCATATACGCAACCCGCTGTTATTGCTGGCCTGCGTCAGCACCGTCGTCATGCCTTTCATGACGCTGATGCCGGTCGCGGCCGTCGAGTTGCTGGGAGGGGGACCGGGAACGCTGGGCCTGCTGCTCTCCTGCGTGGGCGCCGGGGCTTTCACCGGCGGGCTGCACCTCGCCGGCCGCGGCTCGCCCAGGCGGATGGGCTCGCTGATAGGTTCGGCTTCGGTCCTCTACGGGACCTCGGTGATCGCTTTCTCTTTCTCCCGGGTGCAGGCGGCGTCCTTTCTCCTGCTCGTCGCGGCGGGTGCGGGCATGATGCGCCAGTCGGTCGGATGCAACACGCTGATCCAGAGCCTGGTGGCGGATAATATGCGCGGCAGGGTGATGAGCCTCTACGTTCTGACTTTCGTGGGGCTGGCGCCGCTGGGAAGCCTTTTCCTCGGCTGGCTGGCGGAGCATATCGGCATAGCGGGGGCGCTGCGTCTGGCGGGACTATGGGTGCTCCTCTCAGCCTCCTGGTTCATTTCGAAGCTGTGGCAGATGAAGGAAAGCGTGAAGCGCCTCTCCTCCGATCCCGAGACCGCCGGACGGGTGGGCTGGCTGAAAGAACTTATCTGATCACTTTTTCCCGAACAAGCCCAGGTAGTCCCCGTAACCCTCTTTCTCCAGATCCTCGAGCGGCACGAAGCGCAGCGCCGCCGAGTTGACGCAATAGCGGAGACCCCCGGGCCCGGGGCCGTCGGGAAAGACATGGCCGAGGTGGGAATCGCTCGTCCTAGAGCGCACCTCCGTCCGGACCATACCGTGACTTTCGTCGGGTCTCTCCTCCACGGCGCCCTCCTTCAGCGGTTTCGTGAAGCTGGGCCAGCCGGAACCGGAATCGAACTTTTCGGTCGAAGCGAAAAGAGGCTCGCCGCTTATCGGG